>JBOICR010000108.1:0-13694 GCA_050740195.1 Nevskiaceae bacterium
CGCTCGCCGACCGGAATGCCGACCGACACGCCGAGGCCGAGCAGCGCCGAGCCGTCGACCGCGATGCCGAAGGTCGACGACTCCTCTTGTTTCTTCGCAGCGGCCGTTCCGGCCGCGAGCAGGATCGCGCCTGCAAGCACGTACCGCAGCACTGTGTTCATCGATGCTCTCCCCTCTCCCATGTGATACGGCGCCGGCGCTAGACCGTGGCGGCCGCCGGCTGGCTGGCTTCGAGCTCGAGGTTGAGCTTGTCGTCCTTGACCGTGATGTGCACGTCGCCGCCGTGGGCGAGCTTGCCGAACAGCAGCTCCTCCGCCAGCGGCCGCTTGACGCTTTCCTGGATCACGCGCGCCATCGGGCGGGCACCCATCTTCTCGTCGTAGCCGTGCTCGCCCAGCCAGCGGCGGGCGTCGTCGTCGACGTGCAGCTGCACCTGCTTGGCGGCGAGCTGCTCCTCCAGCTCGAGCAGGAACTTGTCGACCACGCGCTGGATCGACTCCTTGCCCAGCGGCGCGAACGGCACGATGGCGTCGAGCCGGTTGCGGAACTCGGGAGCGAAGGTCTTGCGCACGACCTCCAGCATGTCGGTGCTGTTGTCCTGCTCGGAGAAGCCGATCGAGCGCCGCGAGGACTCGTGCGCCCCGGCGTTGGTCGTCATGACCAGGATCACGTTGCGGAAGTCGACGTGCCGGCCGTTGTTGTCGGTCAGCGTGCCGTGGTCCATGACCTGTAACAACAAGTTGAACACATCTGGATGCGCTTTTTCTATTTCATCGAGCAGCACCACCGCGTGCGGGTGCTTGAGCACCTGGTCGGTCAGCAGGCCGCCCTGGTCGAAGCCGACGTAGCCCGGCGGCGCGCCGATCAGGCGGCTGACGGTGTGGCGCTCCATGTACTCGGACATGTCGAAGCGGATCAGCTCGATGCCGAGCAGTTGCGCCAGTTGGCGCGTGACCTCGGTCTTGCCGACGCCGGTCGGGCCGGCGAGCAGGAAATTGCCGATCGGGCGGTCCGGGTTGGCCAGGCCCGAGCGCGACAGCTTGATGCTGGCGGACAGCAGCTCGACCGCCGCGTCCTGGCCGAAGATCACCAGCTTGAGGTCGCGGTCGAGGGTCGCCAGGCGCTCGCGGTCGTTGGCCGACACGCTCTTGGGCGGGATGCGCGCGATGCGCGCGACAGTCGCCTCGATGTCCTTGACCTTGACGGTGCGGCGCTTCTGTCCGTCCGGTAACAATCGCAAGCGCGCCGCGGCCTCGTCGATCACGTCGATCGCCTTGTCCGGCAGGTGGCGGTCGGTGATGTGGCGGCTCGACAGCTTGACCGCCGACTCCAGCGCGGCGCGCGTGTAGTGCACGTTGTGGTGCTGCTCGAAGCGTTGCTGCAGGCCGCGCAGGATCTTCAGCGTCTCGTCCTCGGTCGGCTCCGGCACGTCGATCTTCTGGAACCGCCGCGCGAGTGCCCGGTCTTTCTCAAAGACTCCGCGGAACTCGTGGTAGGTGGTCGAGCCTACGCAGCGCAGCTCGCCCGACTGCAACAGCGGCTTGAGCAGGTTGCTGGCGTCCATCACGCCGCCGCTGGCCGCACCCGCGCCGATGATCGTGTGGATCTCGTCGATGAACAGGATCGCGCCCTTGATCTGGGTCAGTTCCGCCAGCACGCCCTTCAGGCGCTTCTCGAAGTCGCCGCGGTACTTGGTGCCGGCGATCAACGCGCCGAGGTCGAGGCTGAACACGACGCCGGTCTTGAGCAGGTCGGGCACCCGGTTCTGGTGGATCAGCCAGGCCAGGCCTTCGGCGATCGCGGTCTTGCCGACGCCGGCCTCGCCGACCAGCAGCGGGTTGTTCTTGCGGCGCCGGCAGAGCGTCTGCATCAGCCGCTCCATCTCGGTCTCGCGGCCGATCAGCGGGTCGATCAGGCCCTTGCGCGCGCGCTCGTTGAGGTTGATCGCGAACTGCTCCAGCGCGGTCTTGCCGGGCGCCTTGTCGCCGCCGCCTTCGCGCTCTTCCTGGTCGGGCGCGGATTCCGGCGCCGCCGGCGTGTTCTTGGCGATGCCGTGCGAGATGTAGTTGACGATGTCCAGGCGCGTGACACCCTGCTCGTTCAGCAGGAACACGGCGTGCGTGTCCTTTTCGCTGAACAGGGCGACCAGCACGTTCAGCGTGCTGACCTGTTTCTTGCCGGCCGACTGCACGTGGTAGATTGCCCGCTGCAGCACGCGCTGGAAGGACAGCGTGGGCTGCACTTCGCGGCCCTCTTCCTTCAGCGACTGGACGTTCTTGGCGATGTAGTCCTTGAGCCCTTGCTCGAGCGACTCGAGGTCGGCGCCGGTGGCGTTCAGGACTTCGGCGACGTTGGTGTCCGACAACAGGGCGAGGAGCAGATGCTCGACCGTCAGCAGATCGTGACCGTCGGTCCTCGCCGCGAGAAACGCGGCATCCAGCGACTTTTGCAGTTCGTCCGAAAGGATGCTCATGGTGCCGTGCGGCCAGCGTAGCGCGTTCCGTGGAATTTCGGAAACGTCACGCCTTCTCCATCACGGTGAGCAGCGGGTGCTGCTGGCGACGCGCGTGCGCGTTGACCTGCGCGACCTTGGTCTCGGCGATCTCCGCCGGGTACAGGCCGGCGATGGCGCGGCCCTGCGTGTGGATCTGCAGCATGATCTGCACGGCCTTTTCGCGCGGGTGGTAGAAGAACGACTGCAATACGACCACGACGAACTCCATCGGCGTGAAGTCGTCGTTGATCATCACCACCTTGAACAACGGCGGCCGCTTGACGCGGGGCTTGGCCTCGTCAACGACGACATCCAGGGCACCCTGACGTTCCAGCTCGCTCATGACCAAATAATAGCCAAACCCGACGCGCGCCGCGCGCCCCTTTCACTAGACAAAGGTGGGCGTAGAGGCGTAAGAAGGTGAGTCACTTGACGCCGTGCATGCCACGGCGGATGAGCGGCGCGCAGGCCAGCGCGGCCGCGGCGGAACCCAGGCCAATCCAGAGCGACAGCGTGAACAGGTCGCCGTACTTGGCGGCGCTTTCGGCGACGCCCGCCGTTTCCCCCGGCTCCAGCGCCGACAGCTTCCCCAGCACGCTGTGCGCGAGGATTTCCGAATACGCCGTGCCGAGGAACCACACGCCCATCATCAGGCTGACCACGCGCGCGACCGACAGCGTCGTCACGGCGGAGATGCCGATCGGATACAGGCAGACCTCGCCGATCTCCAGCAGGAAATAGGCCCCCACGAGCCACCAGATGCTGACCGGCAGCCCGCCGCCGGCCCGCTCCGCCGCCGCCATCAGCGGCAGGTAGGCCAGCGCCGCGAATACCAGGCCCAGCACGGTCTTCAGCGCCGTGCTCGGGTTGCGGCCGCGCCGGTCGAGCCACGGCCACAGCCAGGCGAACAGCGGCGACAGCGCGACGATGAAGAAGGCGCCGAGGAAGGTCAGCGCACCGGCCGTCATCTCGAAGCCGAGCAGGTCCTTGTCCATCAGGCGGTCGGAGAACGCCACCCACGAACCGTAGGTCTGCTCGTACAAGGTGTAGAACACCAGCCCGAACAGGATCAGGCCCATCAGGCTCAGCATGCGCCCGCGCTCCTCGCTCGTGCACTGCGTGGCGAGGAACCACGCCAGGTACGCGGCGACGACGGCGCTGACCAGGTGCATCGCGCCGGTCACGCTCGCGGTGTACTGCAACAACTGCCAGATCAGCGCGACGCCGGCGACGCCGCCGGCGTAGATCAGGGTTTCGCGGGACCACGGGCCGACCTTCCCGGCGAGGCGCGCCGGATCGCGCGGCTCGGCATGCCCGTGCAGGTGGCGCTGGCCCCACAGGAACACCGCGAGGCCGGCGAGCATGCCAATGCCGGCGAGGCCGAAGCCGTACTTCCAGCCGTACACCTCGCCGACGTAACCGCACACCAGGCTGGCGAACAGCGCGCCGAGGTTGATGCCGGCAACGAACAGCGTGAAACCGGAATCCCGTCGCGGATCGTTCGGCGCGTAGAGCTTGCCGACGATGGTCGAGATGTTGGGCTTCAGGAAGCCCACGCCGGTGACGATCAGCGCCAGCGACAGGTAGAACACCTGCAGGGCGCGCGCATCCTGCACCACCACGCCGTCGACCAGGCGCGCCTGCTCGCCTTCGAACGCCATGCCGAAATGCCCCAGGCACAGCAGGATGCCGCCGAACACCACGGCTTTGCGCATGCCGAGCCAGCGGTCGGCCACCAGGCCGCCGATCACCGGAACGGCGTAGACCAGCCCGCCGTAGGCGCCGAGCAGCTCGTAGCTCGGCCCGTCGGCCCACAGGTGGTACTTGGTGATGTACAGGAACAGCAGCGCTTTCATCCCGTAGAACGAGAAGCGCTCCCACATTTCGGTGAAGAAGCAGACGTACAGGCCCTTCGGGTGCCCGAAGAGATTGCTGCTCATCGTGCGGCTGCGCTCAGGCTTTCTGCGCGATGGCGGTGCGGTACAGCATCCAGCCGACACCACCGACCAGCAGCAGGCCGAGCCACGCGCCGAAATGCAGGCCCGCCGGCAACGCCAGCACATCGGCCTTGCCGGACATCACGATCGGGATGGCGATGATGATGCCCATCAGCGCTTCGCCGGTGATCAGGCCGGCCGAGAACAGCACCCCCGGCCGGTGCACGCGGTCGAGCGTGTCGTGATCGGCGCCGAGCACACCGCTGCGCCGCTCGACGATGTGCGCCAGCAGGCCACCGAGGAAGATCGGCACCATCAGCTCGAGCGGCAGGTAGATGCCGATCGCCGCCGCCAGCACCGGCACGCGAAACTTCGCCTTGCGCGCCTTGAGCACTTCGTCGACCGCGATGATGGCCGCGCCGATGCCGATGCCGACAAAGATCATGTCCCAGGGCAGTTTGCCGCCGAACATGCCCTTGGCAACCGAGGCCATCAGGTTCGCCTGCGGCGCCGCGAGCGGGTTCGGGTGTTCCGGCGTGACCACGCCGATGCCGTAGGCCCTGGCCAGCAGGTTCAGCACCGGCGCCATCACCAGCGCGCACGAAACCGCGCCGATGGCGAGCATCAGCTGCTGCTTCCACGGCGTCGCGCCGACGATGTGGCCGGCCTTGAGGTCCTGCAGGTTGTCGCCGCCGACGGAGGCCGCGCAGCACACCACCGCCCCGATCATGATCGCCGCCACCGGCCCCAGCGGCGCGGTGGGCCCCATCAGCACCATCAGCACCAGCGAGGCGAACAGGATGGTCGAGATCGTCATGCCCGACACCGGGTTGTTCGACGAGCCGACCAGGCCGGCCAGGTAGGCCGCGACCGACACGAACACGAAACCGGCGATGATCATGACGAACGTCATCGGCACGCTGACGGTCCACTGCTGGACGATCGCCTGGTACAGGCCGAGCAGCGGCAGCACGAACACGACGCAGCCGATCAGCATCCATTTCATCGGGATGTCGCGCTCGGTCTCGGCGACGACCACGCCGCTGCCCTTGCGCGCCGCGGCGATGCCGCTGCGGATGCCGGACAGCAGCGACTTGCGCATCGCGAACAGGGTCCAGACGCCGCCGATCAGCATCGCGCCGACGCCGAGGTAGCGGATCTGCGCGCCGCGGATGTTCCCGGCGATGCAGGCAGTCGCGTCGCCGCACTGCAAGAGGGCCGCGGCGAGCGCCGGGTCGTGATCCAGGAAGAACGCGTGGTAGAGCGGGATCGCGATGTTGTACGACAGGATGCTGCCCGACACGACGACGATGCCGATGTTGAGCCCGACGATGTAGCCAACGCCGAGCAGCGCCGGCGACAGGTTCATGCCCATGTAGCCGAGGTACTTGCCGAAGAAGGTCGCGCCGGAGGCGTTGTCCGCGATCAGGCGGAACCCGCTTTCGGCGGAGAGCTTCAGCGCCGCGCCAACGGCGCCGGCCAGTGCCAGGATTCTCACGCCGGGGCCCGGATTCGCGCCGGCCTTCAGCACTTCGGCCGCGGCCTTGCCCTCGGGGAACGGCAGCGGCTCCTCGATGATCATCGAGCGGCGCAGCGGCACCGAGAACAGCACGCCGAGGATGCCGCCGAGGCCCGCGATCGCGAACACCCACGAGTACTTGAAGTCCTGCCAGTAGCCGAGGATGACGAGTGCGGGGATGGTGAAAATCACTCCCGCCGCAATGGAGGCGGCGGCCGAGGCGCCGGTCTGCACGATGTTGTTCTCGAGGATCGTGCCGCCGCCGAGCGCGCGCAGCACCGCCATCGACACGACCGCGGCCGGAATTGCCGTGGCGATGGTCAGGCCGGCGAACAGCCCGAGGTAGGTGTTGGCCGCCGCCAGGACCATGGCCAGGATCATCGAGAGAATGACCGCGCGAACGGTCAGCTGCGGAACAGGCGCTGGTGTGCTCATGGAACCCCCGGAGGCGAACGGCGCGAGTATAGCTTCCGCGCCCGCGCTCCCCTACCCTTGGCGGCGTCGAATCGAAGGAAGGCACCCATGAAACGCGCCCTCGCAGCCCTTGTCCTGCTGATGCCGGTCGTCGCCGCCGCGTCGCAGCCGTTCTCGGCGCGCGACCTGGTCGTGCTCGAGCGCGTCAGCGACCCGCGCCTGTCTGCCGACGGCCGCTTCGTCGCCTACCAGCTGCGGCAGGCCGACTACGACGCCAACAAGGGCGTCAACGGCATCTGGCTGCTCGACCGGTCGCAGAAGGATGCGGCGCCGCGCCGCGTCACGGCCGCCGGCAGCGAGTCGAACACGCCGCGCTGGTCGCCGGACGGGCGCCTGTACTTCCTGTCGAGCCGCTCGGGCAGCCAGCAGATCTGGCGCATCGACCTGCGCGGCGGCGAGGCCGAGCAGGTCACCCGCCTCGCCCTCGACGTCGGCGCGTTCCGCATCGCGCCGGACGGCCGCAAGGCCGCCGTCGCGCTCGAGGTGTTCCCCGACTGCGCCAACCTTGCCTGCACGGAAAAGCGGCTCGACGACCAGGCCAAATCGAAGGCGAAGGGACAGGTCTACGACAAGTTGTTCGTGCGTCACTGGGACACCTGGAAGAACGGCACGCGCTCGCAGGTGTTCCTGGTCGACCTTGGCGCCCCGGCGGCCGAGCCGAAGGCACTGACGCGCGGCATCGACGGCGACGTGCCGACCAAGCCGTTCGGCGGCGACGAGGAATACGCGTTCTCGCCCGACGGCCGGCAGCTGTTCTTCACCGCGCGCATTGCCGGCAAGACCGAGCCGTGGTCCACCAACACCGACATCTGGCGCGTCGCCACCGACGGCTCCGGCAAACCCGAGAACCTCAGCGCGCCGAACCCCGGCTACGACGTCGGCCCGGTCGTGTCGCCGGACGGCAAGACACTGGCCTGGCGTTCGATGAAGCGCGGCGGCTTCGAGGCCGACCGCAACCGCGTGATGCTGCGCGACTTCGCCAGCGGCGCCGTGCGCGAGCTCGCCCCGGGTTGGGACCGCTCGCCCGGCACGCTGGCCTGGTCGGCCGATGGCCGCGAGCTGTACGCCACTGCCGACGAGCTCGGCCAGTCACCGCTGTTCGCGCTCGACGCCAGGTCCGGCGCGGTGCGGCGCCTGACCGATGCGGGCACGGTCAACGCGTTCGACGCCGGCAAGGACGTCGTGGTCTACGCGCTCGACACGCTGCGTTCGCCGGCGCAGCTGTTCAGCGTGCCGGCGGCCGGCGGAGCGGCGACACCGCTCACGCGCCACAACGAGGCGCTGCTGGCGCAGCGCGGCCTCGGCGAGTTCGAGCAGTTCAAGTTCGGCGGCTGGAACGGCGACACGGTGTACGCCCACGTCATGAAGCCGGCCGGGTTCGTCGCCGGCCGCAAGTATCCGGTGGCCTTCATCGTCCACGGCGGCCCGCAGGGCTCGATGGCCAACCACTGGCACTACCGCTGGAATCCGCAGACCTACGCCGGCGCCGGCTACGCGGTCGTGTTCGTGGATTTTCACGGCTCGACCGGCTACGGCCAGGCGTTCACCGACGCGATCTCCGGTCATTGGGGCGACCGGCCGCTCGAGGATCTGCAGAAAGGCTGGGCCTACGCGCTGGCCAACTACAAGTTCCTCGACGGCTCACGCGCGTGCGCGCTCGGCGCGTCGTACGGCGGCTACATGGTCAACTGGATCGCCGGCAACTGGCCGGGCGCGTTCAAGTGCCTGGTCAGCCACGACGGCATCTTCGACAACCGCTCGATGGCGTACGAAACCGAGGAGCTGTGGTTCGACGAATGGGAACAGGGCGGCACGCCGTTCGAAAAACCCGAGAACTACGAGCGGCACAACCCGGTGAACCACGTCGCGCAGTGGCGTACCCCGATGCTGGTGATCCACGGCGGGCTGGATTACCGCATCCCGGACACCCAGGGCCTGGCGGCGTTCACCGCGCTGCAGCGGCGCGGCATCGAGAGCCGCTTCCTGTACTTCCCCAACGAGAACCACTGGGTGCTCAAGCCGCAGAACAGCGTCCAGTGGCACGAGACCGTGCAGGACTGGCTGAAGCGCTGGCTCGGTTGAGCCGAGCAGCGAACCGGCGCTAGCGCGCTTTCGCGGCCATCAGCCGGCGTTCGAGCGCGCCGAGCTGGGCGTTGACGCCCTTGCGCAGGCGACGCACGGCGGTCAGCAGCTGCGCGCGCCGGCGCGGCAACTGGGCTTTCGCGCGTCCCTGCAGCATCCTGATCTGCTTGCGCGCCTGGACCTCGTAGCGCGCGACGAGCTTCTTGATCTGGCTCACGTAGTCCGGCATCGCGCTCTCCAGCAACGCCGCGTCGACCGCGGCCCCGCCATCCTACGCCTGAAGAAAAGGGGACGCACACCTTTTCTAAAGGTGTGCGTCCCCTTTAGCCCTTTAGAAGGCGGCGATGCCGGTCTGGGCGCGGCCGAGGATCAGCGCGTGGATGTCGTGCGTGCCCTCGTAGGTGTTGACCGTCTCGAGGTTCACCAGGTGGCGGATCACGTGGTACTCGTCGACGATGCCGTTGCCGCCGTGCATGTCGCGCGCCGCGCGCGCGATGTCGAGCGCCTTGCCGGCGTTGTTGCGTTTGAGCATCGACACCATCTCCGGCGTGGCCCGGCCCTCGTCGAACAGCCGGCCGAGCCTCAGCACCGAATGCAGGCCGAGCGTGATCTCGGTCTGCATGTCGGCGAGCTTCTTCTGGATCAGCTGGTTGGCGGCGAGCGGCCGGCCGAACTGCTTGCGCCCCAGCGTGTAGTCGCGCGCGGCCTGCCAGCAGAACTCGGCGGCGCCCATCGCCCCCCAGGCGATGCCGTAGCGCGCCTTGTTCAGGCAGCCAAACGGTCCCTTGAGCCCTTCGACGTTCGGCAGGCGGTGGTCATCCGGCACGTGCACGTCGTCCATCTGGATCATGCCGGTCGGCGAGGCGCGCATGCTGAACTTGCCCTCGATCTTCGGCGTGACGATGCCTTTCATGCTGCGCTCGAGGATGAAGCCGCGGATCACGTCGTCCTCGTCCTTGGCCCACACCACCATGAGGTCGGCGATCGGCGAATTGGTGATCCAGTTCTTGGCGCCGGAGATCGACCAGCCCGACTTGGTCTTCTTCGCACGCGTGCGCATGCCGCCGGGATCTGAGCCGACGTCCGGTTCGGTCAGCCCGAAACAGCCGATCAGCTCGCCGGTGGCGAGCTTCGGCAGGTATTTCTTCTTCTGGGCTTCGCTGCCGTAGGTGTGGATCGGGTACATCACCAGGCTCGACTGCACCGACAGCGCCGAGCGGTAGCCGGAGTCGACGCGCTCGATCTCGCGCGCGACCAGGCCGTACATGACGTGGTTGCCGCCCGGGCAGCCGTGGCCTTCCAGCGACACGCCGAGCAGGCCTTGTGTCCCGAACTCCCGGATCAACTTCGGATCCGGCTGCTCCTCGCGGAACGCGTCACGCACGCGCGGCAGCAGCTTCTTCTGCGCGTACTGGCGCGCCGCGTCCTGCACCGCGCGCTCCTCGTCGCTGAGCTGATCGTCGAGCCGCAGCGGGTCCTGCCAGTCAAAAGTCGGTTTTTTCATTTGTGTTTGAACGTGTAGACGCCATCCCAGTCCGGACCCGGTGGATTCTTGCGCAAGTCGGCGATGCGTTCCATGAACATCTCGTACACCTTGTGCTTGTTCGGGCCGCGCGACAGGTTGAAGAACTCGGTCTCGGCCTCGTCCCACTTCTGCGAGCGGTAGAACTTGAGCGCGCCGCGGTGGCGTGCCAGGTCGGTCCGCACGGCCGCGTCGAGCGCGTCCTTCGGGCCCATCGGCTCGAAAATCGACACCGGCTGGTCCTTGCCCTTGACGCGCACCTGGTCGAGCTCGCGATACGACCAGTCCGCCGGCCCCGACGCGCGCGTGAACTCGCTGCAGATCACGGCCACGCCGTACTCCTTGGTCAGGCCTTCGACGCGCGAGCCCAGGTTCACCGGGTCACCCATCACCGTGTAGGCGACGCGGAAGCTCGAGCCCATGTTGCCGACGCGCATGTTGCCGGTGGAGAGGCCGACGCCGATGTGCAGCGGCGGCCAGCCGCGCCGGGCGAAATCGTCGTCGAGCGCGCGCATCGCCTTGGGCAGCTCGATCGCCGCCTCCAGCGCGTGGATCGCGTGCTGCGGATCGTCCAGCGGCGCGCCCCAGAACGCCATGATGCAGTCGCCCATGTACTTGTCGATGGTGCCGCGATGCTTCTGGATGATCAGGGTCAGCGGCGACAGGAAGTTGTTCATCAGCTCGGACAATTCCGTCGGCCGGTCCTTGAACTGCTCGGAGATGGTGGTGAAGCTGCGGACGTCCGAAAACAGCACCGTCATTTCCTTGCTCTTGCCTTCCATCGAGATCTGCAGGTTGCTGGCGGCCATCTCCTCGACGATCTCCCGCGGCACGTACTGGCCGAACGTCCGGGCGGTGTCGCGCGCGCGCCGCGCCTCGATGAAATAGCCGTACAGCAGCTGCGCCAGGAACACCAGCAGCGTGTAGAGGATCGGCACGCCCATCGGCATGACGAAGTCCTCGTACTGCCACATCCACAGCGCCATCAGACTGCCGGCGGCGATGAGTGCCGCGGCGATGCCGGCGCTGGCCAGCGGCGGCACCTTGGGGAACAGCCAGGCCAGCAGCAGCCCGATGCTCAGCAGCGTGAAGAACTCGATGCCGATGTAGTACGGCGCCCGTTGCTTGATGCGCTGGTCGAGGAACCCGGAGACGACGTTGGCGTGCACCTCGACGCCCGCGTATCTCTGCCCGACCGGCGTCGCGCGCAGGTCGAGCAGGCCGGCCGCCGTCGTGCCAACCAGGACGATGGCGTCCTTCAGCACCGCCGGATCGGCCTTGCCCTGCAGGATGTCCACGGCCGGCACGTACGGGAAACTGCCGAAGGGGCCGCGGTACGGAACCATGACGCTCGCGCGCCCGTCCACCGGAGCCACCACCGGCCCGAGCCGGACCCGCTCGAGGTTCAGCGACGTGCGCATGTCCGGCGGCTCGAATTCGAATTGCACGTCGGGATTGCCCAGCGCCGCGCGCGTGACCGCGAGCGCCAGCGAGGCGTACACCGCCCCGCCGTGCACCTGTACCAGCGGAACCGAGCGGAAGATGCCGTCGGCGTCCAGGTCCGGGTTGTCGAAGAAGCCCGCCAGCGGCGTCGCCTCCTGCAACACCGGCAGGTTGCCGCTGAAGCCATCGGCCGAGAAGAAGTCGACCGAGTACTGCGAGGCCGCCTTCGAATCCAGCAGCGGCGCGCCGAGCGCGCCTTTGAGGAGCTTCTCGCCGTGATAGAACGTTAAGCCGAGGATCACCGGCCGCCCGCGGATCGCGTTGGCGAAGGCGCGGTCGCGATCGAGCGACTCGCGCAGTGCCTCGACGCGCTCGCGGAAACCGGGCAGGTCGGACATCTCGTGCTCCGCCAGCTGGTCCAGGCGCTCGATGCCGGACGTACGATCCGGCTCGCCGAACAGCACGTCGAACCCCAGCACGCGCACGTGGTACTGGTCGAACAGCAGCGTGACCAGCTGCGCCATGCGGCTGCGCGGCATCGGCCAGCCCTCCGCCGCCAGCGTCTTTTCGTCCAGGTCCACAATCACGATGCGCGGGTCGATCGTGCGCGGCATCGTCAGCAGCACGCGCGCGTCGTAGGTGAGGTTCTCGATCGTCGTGAACAGCCGCGATTCCTTGATCCCCGAGGTGTGGATCAGGCAGAACAGCAGCAGCGCGAGGCTGATCCCCACCCGCACCAGCATGCGGATCGTCATGTTGCTCATGCGCCGATTCCCCCGCAATCGAGCCTTTTGCGCCGGGCTGAACGTTAACACGCCGGGTTATCATGCCGCGTGACTTCCATGGCCCTCACGAACGGCGTGCCCGAATCCTGGATGCGCAGCGCCGCGGCGCTGTATCAGCGCCACGGCCGCCACCTGCCGGCGATCGCCGTCGCGCTGTTCGCACTGCTGCTGGGACGTGCCGCGGCGGACCTGGTGTGGACGCTGGTGCCGATCCCGGAGTCGGCCCGCTGGCAGCCGCCACCGGTCGAGCGCGCCGCGTCGCGCAGCGCCGATAGCCCGGAGGCGGCCGCGGCCGCGAGCGCCGGCCTGTTCGGGCGCTACGACGCTCCCGCCGCCGGCGCGGAATCGCTGCTCGCGGCGCCGGACACGCCGCTGAACATGAAGCTGATCGGCTTGCTGGCGGACGATCGCGAGCGCTACTCGCGCGCGCTGATCTACAACGGCACCGACGAGAGCAGTTACGCCATCGGCGACGACGTGGCGCGCGGCGTTATGCTGCAGGCGATCTTTCCGGACCGCGTGATCCTGTCGCGCAACGGCCGCCTCGAGACGCTGCGCCTGGACCGCGACGTGGCCGGGACCGGCGGCGACTTCGCGGCGCCAATGCTGGCCATGGCCGAGGAACGCACGTCGCCGTCGGCGTCCGGCCCGCCGACGCTGGCGCGGATCCGCGACGAAGTGCTGCGCGATCCGGCGCGCGCTTCCGAGTTCATCCGCGTCCAGCCGGCCAACGTCGCCGGGCAACTGAAGGGCTATCGGGTCTATCCCGGCCGCGATCGCGGCGCGTTCGCTTCGGCCGGCCTGCGGCCGGGTGATCTGGTCACCTCGATCAATGGCGTACAATTGGATGACCCTGCCAAGGCATTGCAAATGCTCGGGGATTTGGGCCAGGCCGGCGTCGTGAACCTCGTGGTGGAGCGAGGCGGACAAGCACAGAGCATCAGCATCAACCTGACCCAGTGACCAGACACCTTCGACTGTTGCCCGCCCTGCTGCTCGGCCTGGCCGCGCCCGCGTGGGGCGCGACCACGCTGAACCTGAAAGACGCCGACATCAACACGCTGATCACCACGGTCAGCGAGGTCACCGGCAAGAACTTCATCGTCGACGAGCGCGTCAAGGGCAAGGTCACCGTGATTTCGTCGCGGCCGATGTCGTCGGAAGCGGTCTACGAGACCTTCCTCGCCGTGCTCGCGGTCAAGGGTTATGCCGCGGTGCCGGCCGGATCGGTGATCAAGATCGTGCAGGACAGCACCGCGCGCCAGGAAGGGGGCGCGGCACTGTCGAGCGGCGCCGGGCGTCCCGACGACGACGTCGTCACGCACGTCTACCAGATCGAGAACGTCTCGGCCGCGCAGCTCGTGCCGATCCTGCGGCCGCTGGTGCCGCAGTGGGGCCACCTGGTCGCCTACGGCCCGTCGAACATGCTGATCATCTC
>JBOICR010000109.1:0-4065 GCA_050740195.1 Nevskiaceae bacterium
TATGCCCCGGCGCTTCGCGCTTCATGACCACGCGGCCGAGCTTTTTCGACCAGGCGGTGTTGTCGGCGCGGAAGATTTCGATCTCGAGCGCGCCCTTGGGCACCTTGTCGTCGAAGATGGCCTGCGCATCGAACGGACCGTAGTAGCTGCCGACGCCGGCATGGTCCCGCCCGACGATGAGGTGGGTCGCGCCCATGTTCTGGCGGAAGATGGCGTGCAGTACCGCCTCGCGCGGGCCGGCGTATAGCATGTCGAAACCGTAGCCGGTGACCATCACGGTGTTCTTCGGGAAGTAAAGCTCGACCATCTTGTTGATGCAGTCGTTGCGCACGTCGGCCGGGATGTCGCCGGCCTTGAGCTTGCCGAGCAGCATGTGCACGACGATGCCGTCCGCCTTCAGCCGCTCCATCGCCATCCGGCACAACTCTTCGTGCGCGCGGTGCATCGGGTTGCGGGTCTGGAACGCGACGACTTTCTTCCAGCCGCGCCTGGCGATCTCCTCGCGGATCTGCACGGCGGTGCGGAACGTGTCGGGAAAATCCTTCTCGAAGTAGCTGTAGCTCAGCACTTCGATCGGGCCCGACAGCAGCGTGTCACCGGCGGCGAGGAACGTCGCGACGCCCGGGTGCTTGGAATCCAGCGTGCCGAAAACCTGCTGGGCCATGTGCTCGAGCTGCTCGCGGCTGACCGGCTCGACGGACTTGACGTCCATCACCGCGAGCACCGGGTTGCCCTCGGCATTCGGGTCGCGCAGCGCGATGCGCCCGGCACCCTTCGGCAGGTCGGCGGCCCTGACGATGTTCACCACCGGCACCGGCCAGAACAGCCCCGTCGTCGTCTTCAGGTGATCGGCGACGGACAGCGCGTCGGCGAGGTCCATGTAGCCGGCCAGCGGCGTGAAGTAGCCCGCCGCCAGCATCACGGCGTTGGCGGCCGCGGCGGAGCTCACGGTCAGCGACGGCAGTGTCGCCGCTTCCTTCATCAGCGCCTCGCGGCGCTTGGCGTCGGCGACGAACAGGGGGCGCAGCGCGGAGGCGCCGTGGGTTTTGATCGGCATGGTTTGTTGGACCGTAAGGGGCGCGCAGGATGCCACGCACTCGCGCCCCTGCCAACCTGACAGGCGCGGGAGTATCGTACGTCGCTCGAACACCGTGGAGGGAGACCCATGAAAGCGCGTTCTGCGGTGCACGCCGCGGGCCTGATCCTGGCGCTGGTCGCCGCTCCCGGCTGGGCCAAGGTCACGCCGGAGGAGGCCGCCAAGCTCGGCACCGAGCTGACGCCGGTCGGCGCCGAGCCCGGCGCCAACGCCGACGGCAGCATCCCGGCCTGGGCGCCGATCAAGCAGAGCGGCGCGCTGAAGGGCGAATACCCGGCGGACGCCGCGATGGACGCGGAGAAGCCGCTGTTCACCATCACCAGGGCCAACATCGCCCAGTACGACAAGCACCTGACCGAAGGCCACAAGAAGCTGCTGTCGACGTACGACAGCTACAAGATGAACGTCTACGCGAGCCACCGCGACGTGGCCTGGCCGGCGGAAGTGCTGGCGGCGACCAAAGAGAACGCGATCAACGCCACGCTCACGGGCACTGATGTCGTCGAAGGCGCCAGGCTCGGCTTTCCCTTTCCGATCGCGAAGTCCGGCGCCGAGGCGATCTGGAACCACAAGCTGAAGTGGCGCGGCGAAAACGTGCGCCGCTACAACAACCAGCTGATCGTGCAGCCCAACGGCGACTTCCAGCTGACCAAGATCGTCGAGGACGTGAGGTTCTATTACGCCAGCGTCAAGGATCCGAAGCCGCTGACGTCGACGGAGAACCTGTTCATCAAGTACCTGTCGCAGACGATCTCGCCGGCGCGCATGGCCGGCACCTTCATCCTGGTGCACGAGAAAGGCGGCACCGGCAACGAGGGCCGCGCGGCCTGGCTCTACTCGCCGGGCCTGCGCCGCATCCGGCGCGCGCCGACCGTGTGCTGCGACAACCCCTACGAGGGCACCGACGGCCACCAGTTCTACGACCAGGTCGACCTGTTCAACGGCGTGCTCGAGCGTTACAACTGGAAGCTGCTCGGCAAGAAAGAGATTTTTACCGGCTACCACGGCAACAAGCTGGCGGGTAACAAGGTCAAGTTCAAGGACATCGCCAAGCCCAGGCACCTGAACCAGGACCTGGCGCGCTACGAGAAGCACCGTGTCTGGGTGGTCGAGGCCACGCTGAAGCCGGGCACCAACCACACATTCAAGAAACGCGTGATGTACCTGGACGAGGACGGCTGGAACATCGTCGCGGCCGACAACTACGATGCGCGCGACCAGCTGTACCAGTTCCAGGAAGGCCACTACGTCGTCGCGCCGAACATCCTGGCGGGCGGCACGGTTCCCGAGCTGATCTACCACTTCAACTCGGGGCGCTACTTCATCACCGCGGCGGCCAACGAGGACAAGCCGAACGACTTCACGGTCGACTTCGACGACGGGTATTTCGAAGCTGCTTCAGTGCAGAAACGCACGACGAAGTGATCAAGAAGCGCTCGATGCCGGCTTCCGCCGGCATGACGCTTAGCGGTTCATCGCCAGCAGCACGGCCTGGTTGCGGCCCTTGGATTTCGCGTCGTACAGCGCGCGGTCCGAGGTCTTGACCAGGTCGGCCCCCGCCAGCCCCGGGTTCGGCACCGCCGCGCACACGCCGATGCTCATGGTGACGTGGCCGGCGGGCGCCGCTTCGTGCTGTAAGCGCTGCGCGCGCAGCGTCTCGAGCACGCGGCCGGCGACCAGCAGTGCGCTGACCGGCGTGGTATCGGGCAGCAGCAGCGCGAACTCCTCGCCGCCGTAGCGCGCGACGACGTCCACCTTGCGTTTCGCCGACGAGCGCAGCGCTTCGGCCACCGACTTCAGGCACTGGTCGCCACGCTGGTGGCCGTAGGTGTCGTTGTAGCGCTTGAAGTAGTCGACGTCGGCGAGCAGCAGGGCCAGCGGCTTGCCGGTGCGCGCATGGTGGTTCCATTCCTGCTCGAAGGCGGCGTCGAAGGTGCGGCGGTTCGGGATGTTGGTGAGCGAGTCGATGCTCGACTCCTCGCGCAGCGAGGCGTTGTGGGCCTCGAGCTGCTCCGTGAGGTCGACCAGGCGCTGGCGCATGTCGGTGATGCGCTGCATCGCGTTGATCTTGGCGCGCAGGACGATCGGGCTCACCGGCTTGGCCAGGTAGTCGTCGCCGCCCGCCTCGAGGCCGCTGGCGACGTCCTTGTCCTGGACGTTGCTGCTCAGGAAGATGATCGGGATCCAGTCGTGGTCGCCGCTCAGCGCCCGGATCTGTCGCGCGGTCTCGTAACCGTTCATGACCGGCATGTCGACGTCGAGCACGATCAGGTCGGGCTGGTGCGTGCGGTACAGGTCGATCGCCTGCTGGCCCTCGTGGGCTTCGGTGACGTCGTGTCCCATCGCACGCAGCTGGTCGCCCAGCGCCGCCCGCAGGGTTCGCGAGTCATCCGCGATCAGGATCCGCATCGCCCGTCCCCCGGCGCCCGGCCTACTCCACCCAGCCGAACCGCTCGACCGAGTTGAAGATGTCGGTCTCGGTGACGATGCCGATGATCTTGTCGCCCTGCGCGATGGCCAGGCGCGAGAAGTTCTTCTCGGCCAGCAGCTTCGCCGCCTCGCGGATCGTGGTCTCCGCCGGCACCGAGAACAGCGGCCGGCTGGCGATGTCCTTCACCTTGGACGACGCGGTGCTGCGGTTGGCGTGGACGATCTTGGTGACGATGTCGCGGCGGGTCATGATGCCCCAGTCGCCCTTCTTGTTCGGCTCGACCACGATGCAGCTGACGTTGTTCGAGTGCATGTGGTGCATCGCATTCTCGACCGAGTCTTCGTCGGTGACCGTGATCAGGCTGCGGGTCATGAGGTCGCCCACCGTCTGCGGCGCGCGGCCGGTGTTGATCATCTCCTCCATCGGCTCGAGCAGGCGGCGGATCTCGCGCTGCTTGCGCTCCTTGACCAGTTGCTCCTGCTGGGCCCTGCGCTTGGCCTCGAGGTCGACGCCGCCCTCGAAGCGCTCGATCAGCGCG
>JBOICR010000110.1:0-8472 GCA_050740195.1 Nevskiaceae bacterium
CGAGGCCCGGCGCAACGCCGAACAGCTGGAGAAGTTGCGCGGCCGGATCTCGGCGGTGGAGCAGGCGCTCGAGCGGGACCGCAGTCGCCGCGACCAGCTGGGCGGCCAGATCGAGGAGTCGGAGCGCCGCGCGGTCGAGCTCGGCGCCGAGCTGGAAGGGCTGCGCGAGAAGATCGACGAGCAGGCCGCGCGCCGGCGCCGCACCGAGCAGCAGCGCCGCGAGGCCGACGCCGCCATGCAACGGGCCCGCAAATCGCTCGCCCGCCAGGTCCGCGCCAGCTACGTCATCGGCCAGCGCGGCCAGACCAAGCTGGTGCTGAACCAGGACCGCAGCCAGTCGCTATCGCGCGTCATGACGTACTACGACCACCTGAACCGCGCGCGGGCGCGCCAGATCGAGAAGATCCTCGACCAGGTGCAGGCGCTCGAGTCGCTGTCCGACAAGTTGCGGCTGGAGACCGCCGAACTCGACGCCACGCGCAGCCAGCACGAGAGCACGCTGATTGCGCTCGAGGCGTTGCGCGCCGAGCGCAAGCAGATGGTGCACGCGCTGCGCGAACGCATCAGCGGCGAGGAGGAGGAGCTGCACCAGCTGCAGGCCGACGAGAAGCAGCTGACCCGGCTGCTGCGCGAGTTGCGCAAGCCCCTGGACGACCTGCCGGGCAAGATCGGCGGCAAGCCCTTCAAGAGCCAGCGCGGCAAGCTGCCGTGGCCGCTCAAGGGCAAGTTGCTCGCCCAGTACGGCCAGGCCAAATCCGCGCGCCTGAAATGGGGCGGGCTGTGGATCGCCGGGGCCGAGGGCACGCCGGTGCGGGCCGTCGCCAACGGCCGCGTGGCCTATACCGGCTGGATGCACCGCTACGGGCTGATCGCGGTGATCGAGCACGAGGGCGGCTACTACTCCCTGTACGGACACAACCAGAGCGTGGCGGTAGGCGCCGGCGACTGGGTGCAGGCCGGGGAGGTCGTGGCCAGCGTCGGCAACACCGGCGGCCACGAGAAGAACGGCCTGTATTTCGAGTTGCGCCGGGGCACCGACTCGGTCAATCCGAGCCCCTGGTTGAAACCGCGAAACTAGGCGGAAACCGCGCCCCGGCCTGTGCTAATGTTGATCGGGATTTACCGATTCGGAGCACCTGTTTCATGCGTCCCCTGCGCACCCCCACCGCCCTGGCCCTGGGCGTGGTTCTCGGCCTCGGCTTCTCGGTCACCTACAGCGTGCTGGCCGACAAGAACAAGCAGCCGGAAAGCCTGCCGCTGCGCGATATGCAGACCTTCGTCGAGATCCTGAACCGGGTCAAAAGCGACTACGTCGAGCCGGTAGCGGACGACGTCCTGCTCGAGGACGCGATGCGCGGCATGCTCGCCGGCCTCGACCCGCACTCTTCCTACCTGAGCAAGGAAGAGTTCACCGAGATCAACGTGCAGACCTCCGGCCGCTTCGGCGGCCTGGGCATCGAGGTGCAGGCGTTCAACGGTTTCGTGCGCGTGATCACGCCGATCGACGAGACTCCGGCGGCGCGCGCCGGCATCCAGCCCGGCGACCTGATCATCAAGATCGACGAGGCCCCGGTGAAAGGCCTGAGCCTGACCGAGGCGGTCAAGAAGATGCGCGGCGAGCCCGGCACCAGGATCGTGCTGACCGTGCTGCGCGAGGGCAGCAACGAACCGCTGGTGTTCGACATGAAGCGCGACGTGATCAACGTGTCGAGCGTGCGCAGCCGCATGCTCGAGCCCGGCATCGGCTACCTGCGCGTGACGACGTTCTCGACCTCGACCGGCAAGGGCGTGGTCGACGAGATCAAGAAGCTGCGCAAGGCCGCGCCGAACGGCGTGCTGAAAGGCGTCGTGCTGGACCTGCGCAACAACCCGGGCGGCGTGCTGAACGCCGCGGTCGAGGTGACCGACGCATTCATCGAGAAGGGCACGATCGTCAGCATCAAGGGCCGCATCAGCGACGCCAACCGCGAATACAACGCAACGCCGGGCGACCTGCTCGACGGCGCTCCGCTGGTGGTGCTGGTCAATGGCGGCTCGGCCTCGGCTTCCGAGATCGTGGCCGGCGCGCTGCAGGACGCCAAGCGCGGCCTGCTGGTCGGCAGCAAGACCTTCGGCAAGGGCTCGGTACAGACGATCCTGCCGCTGCACAACGATTCGGCGATCAAGCTGACCACGGCGCGCTACTACACGCCGAGCGGCCGCTCGATCCAGGCCGAAGGCATCATCCCGGACATCACGATCCGCCCGGTCAAGGTCAGCAAGGTCGACACACCGGCCGGTGACTCGATCACCGAAGCCGACCTCGAGGGCCGCCTGGACGGCGAGCGGCGTCCGGCGGATACGCCCGAGCAGGTCGAAGCGAGGAAGAAGATGTCCGACGAGCAGCAGGCGCTCGCCGAGACCGATTACGCACTCTACGAAGCCCTGAACCTGCTCAAGGGCATGATCATCGTCGGGCGCAAATGAGGATGAGAACCAGCTTCGCGGAAAGCTGGTTCGCCCTCCTCATCGCCGCCGCCACCCTGCCGACTCCGGCGCACGCGGACGACCCCCGCGCCACGCCGGCCCCACGCGGCTATGTCGCGATCATCATCGACGACCTCGGCGAGCAGCACCTCGGCGGCCTGCACGCCGCGCGCCTGCCCGGCCCGGTCGCGCTGGCGTTCCTGCCGGGCGCGCCCTACACCGTCCACCAGGCGGCCCTGGCCCACGCACGCGGCAAGGAAGTGCTGCTGCACCTGCCGATGCAGCCGGCGGGCCCTGCACGGGCCCACCCGGCGTCGCTGACCGCCGACGCCGATCCCGCACAGCTGCGCGAATACTTCCGCGTCGCGCTCGCATCGGTGCCCTACGCGGCCGGCGTCAACAACCACCAGGGCAGCCTGATGACCACGCGCGAGGCGCCGATGGACGGGCTGATGCGCGAGATTTCGCTGCGCCCCGGACTGTACTTCGTCGACAGCCGCACGACTGCGGGCAGCGTGGCCTACCGCTCCGCCCGCCTGCACGGCGTCCCGTCGACCGAGCGCAACGTTTTCCTCGATGCGCAGCGCGGCGAGAAGTCGGTGCGCGCCGAGTTCGCGCGGCTGGTCGCCAAGGCGCTGCGCGACGACCGCGCGCTCGCCATCGGCCATCCCTACCCCGAGACCTTCAAGGTGCTGGAGGAGGAGCTGCCGCAGCTCGCGGCGCGCTACGGCGTGCGGCTGGTGGCGCCGTCCGAGTTGATCGCGCGGCAGTCGGGGTGGCGCGGGCCGTACCGGCCGTCGCGGCCGGGCGCGGCGCCGATGCTTACGGCCGCGACGCCCTCCACCAGAACCCCACTCCCAGCGCACCGAGCAGCCAGGTCAGTAGCGGCGCGTTGAAGAACTGCGCCGGCCGGTAGCCGTCGAGCCCGTAGATCAGAGCGGCGGAAATCACCAGGGCACCGCCGATCGCCAGCAGCCGGCTGCGGCGCGCGTCGCGCCGGATCTCCTTGCGCAGCTCGTCGATCGCCCGCTGCTGCCCCGCCGCCGCGCCCGCATTCTCCGGCTGCGCCAGGCGCTGCAGCGCGCGCTGCGCGAGCTCCGGCAGCGTGTCGAGCAGCGTCGGCAGCTGCGCGCGCACGCGCTCGAAGGTCGCGACCGGGCCAAGGCGGTTGCGCATCCACTCTTCCATGATCGGCTTGGCGGTCTGCCACAGGTCGAGATCCGGGTGGAGCTGGCGGCCCAGGCCCTCGACCTGCAGCAGGGTCTTCTGCAGCAGCACCAGCTGCGGTTGCACCGGCATCTGGAAGCGCCGCGCGATCTGGAACAGGCGCATCAGGAAGAAACCGAACGAGATGTCCTTGATCGGCTTGCCGAAGATCGGCTCGCTCACGGTGCGGATCGCCGACTCGAAGTCCTCGACCCGCGTGCCGGCCGGCACCCAGCCGGATTGCACGTGCAGCTCGGCGATGCGCTTGTAGTCACGGTTGAAGAACGCGAAGAAATTCTCGGCCAGGTAGCGCTGGTCGCTCGCGGTCAGCGAGCCGACGATGCCGAAGTCCACGGCGTTGTAGCGCGGCTTCTTCGGGTCGGTGGCGTCGACCAGGATGTTGCCGGGGTGCATGTCGGCGTGGAAGAAGTTGTCACGGAACACCTGCTTGAAGAACACCTCGACGCCACGCTCGCTGAGCACCTGGAAATCCACGCCGAGCGCGCGCAAACGTTCTACCTCGTCTATGTTGATGCCGTGCACGCGCTCGAGCACCAGCACCGACGGCCGCGTGTAGTCCCAGAACACGATCGGGTGGTAGATGATCTCGGAGCCGAGCCAGTTGCGACGTAGCTGGCTGGCGTTGGCGCCCTCGCGCATCAGGTCGAGCTCGTCGAAGATCACCTGCTCGTACTCGCAGACCACTTCGCGCGGCTTCAGGCGCCGCGACTCCGGGATCCAGTACTCGACGTAGCGCGCGATCAGGTGCATCAGGTCGACATCGCGCCGGATCATCGCGCCGACGTCCGGGCGCAGCACCTTGACGATCACGTCGAGCCCCGGCGCCGCGCCGGACTCGCCGGTCACCGGCACCGCTTTCAGCTTGGCCGCGTGCACCTGCGCCACCGACGCGGACGCCAGCGGCACGAGCTCGAAGCTGCTGAACATCTCCTCGACCTTGCGGCCCAGCGCGCGCTCGACCTCCGCCCTCGCCAGCTCGCCCGGGAACGGCGGCACCTGGTCCTGCAGCTTGGCCAGCTCGACTGCCACGTCCGCCGGCAGGATGTCCGGGCGCGTCGACAAGGCCTGGCCGAGCTTCACGAACACCGGCCCGAGTTCCTCGAGCGCGAGGCGCAGGCGCTCGCCGCGCGGCCCCGGCTTCGTCGGCGCGCGGCCCGGCAGGAATTCGCGCAGGCCGTACCTGCTGACGACGCGGTTGATCTGCCACAGGCGCCGCAGGTCGGCGAGTCTCACCGGCGCCGCTCCAGCCGGTCGAGCCGCGCGGCCAGTTGTTCGCCGCGCTTGCGCGCCGCCTCGACGCCCTCGCTCCATTTCGCCACGTCCTCGCGATGCGCGAGGTCGCGCGTCTCCTCGCGCAAATACTCAGCCGTGTCGAGCGCCAGCGTGCTGGCTGACCGCCGGCCCCAGCCGAGCAGGTCGCGCACGACCTGGTCGACGCGATGCGCGGCGCCGCCGCCCATGAAGCGCGCCAGCCATTCCTCCGAATCAAAGCCGACGCCCGCCATCAGCGTCGAAAACCGCTGCAGCAGGTCGGCATCGCCCTCGACCTGCACGCCCGGCACGCCTGCTTCGGCGCCGCCGAACGCGCGCCGCAGCAGCGCGGCCGGCTGGGCGGAGATGCGCACGTCGGGCTTGGGATCGCCCTGTCCTGGCCAAGTGTCGAGCACGGTGACGCCCTGCGCGCGCGGGCACAGGTAGAACTCCCAGCCCGGACCCAGCGCGTGCAGCGCGATGACGCGGCCCTCCAGCGCGCCAACCCTGGCGGCCACAGCGGGCTCGAGTGCGAGATAGCGGTTGACCGCGATCTCGAGCGCCGCGCACAACAGCGGCGGCGCGCTCACGGCGCCGCGTCCTTGAACCCGCGGTGCACCGCGACGATGCCGCCGGACAGGTTGTACACCTGGCAGCGCGTGAAGCCCGCTGCTTCCATCATGCCCTTCAGCGTCTGCTGGTCCGGGTGCATGCGGATCGATTCGGCGAGATACCGATAGGCCCCTTCGTCGTTGGCCACGAAGCGGCCCAGCGCCGGCAGGATGCGGAACGAGTATTCGTCGTAGAGCCTGCCCAGCGTCGCGTTCAGCGGCCTGGAGAATTCGAGCACCAGCAGCCTGCCCCCGGGCTTGAGCACGCCGTGCATCGCGCGCAGCGCCGCGTCCTTGTCGGTGACGTTGCGCAAGCCGAAACCGATGGTGACGCAATCGAAGCTGCCCTCGGCGAACGGCAGCCGCTGCGCATCGGCCTGCGCCAGCGGCACGCCGACCTGGCCGCCGTCGAGCAACCGTGCGCGCCCCTGCGTGAGCATCGCGCCGTTGATGTCGGTCAGCACGGCGAGCCCGCCGGGGCCGACCTGTCGCGCGAACGCCGCGGTCAGGTCGCCGGTGCCACCGGCGACGTCGAGCACGCGCTCGCCGTCGCGCACCCCGGCCAGCTCGATCACGAAGCGCTTCCACAGCCGGTGAACGCCCAGCGACATCAGGTCGTTCATCAGGTCATAGCGCCCGGCGACCGACGAGAACACCGCGCCCACGCGCCGCGCCTTGTCCGCCTGCGGCACGGTCTCGTATCCGAAGTCAGTCGTACCCGGCGCTTTCGCGCCGGCGGGGGTGAAACCCGGCTTGTTCTCGCCCATGGAGGCGGGATTCTAGCCCGACCCCGTACGCCACCCGGTTTTTTGCCCTTTCCGCACGCCGGGTTAGGCTTGCCGCAAGACCAGTCCCCTGAAGAGGAAACAACATGGTCAACCCCGACGACCGTCCTTGCCTGCGTGACGATCAGGACCGGCTCGAGCGCGTGCTCGAGGCCTCCGGCCTCGGCCTGTGGGAGCTCGACGTCGACACCGGCAACTTCCATGTCGACGGGCGCTGCGCGCGCAACCTCGGCTACGCGCCAGGCGAGCTGCTGGCAAGCTGGGACACCGGAGTGGCGATCATCCATCCGGACGACGCGGTGCGCGTGAGCCGGCGCTTCGAGGCGCACTTGCGCGGCGAGACCGCGACGCTCGAATACGAGACCCGCATGCTCACCCAGGGCCGCGCCTGGACCTGGGTCGCCGGCCACGGGCGCCTGGTGCGCGGGCCGGACGGGCGGCCGACCCACATCAGCGGCACGCTCAAGAACATCGACGCCGCGCGCGGCGACCGCCGCTGCCTGCTGCTGGCGGAACGTGAGCGCCGCCGCCTCGCCCGCCGGCTGCGACACCAGGCGCAGCACGATCCGCTGACCGGACTGCTCAACCGCCGCGGTTTTGAGCAGCGCCTCGGCGCGCTGCTGCACAGCGCGCGCCACGAGGGCCGCGTGCACGCGCTGTGTTACCTGGACCTCGACCACTTCAAGCTGGTCAACGACACCTGCGGCCACGCTGCCGGCGACGACCTGCTGCGGCAGCTGCCGCGCCTGCTGGCCGCGTGCGTGCGGCCCGGCGACGCGATCGCGCGCCTCGGCGGCGACGAGTTCGCATTGCTGCTGGCGGACTGCACGCTCGACGCGGCGGCGGCCATCGCCTCCGGCGTGCAGCAGGCGCTGCGCGCGTACCGGTTCGAGTGGCAGTTCCGGCGCTTTGCGGTCGGCGCCTCGATCGGCGTGGCCGGCCTCACCGCGGCCAGCCCGGGCGCGACGTCGGTGCTGCGGGCCGCCGACGCCGCCTGTTACGTCGCCAAGGACGAAGGCCGCGGCGGCCTGCACGTGTCGTACCCGCACGACCTCGCCATCGTGCGCCGCCGCGGCCAGATGCGCTGGGTGGCGCGCCTGAAGCAAGCGCTCGAGGAGGACCGCTTCGTCCTGCACTTCATGAGCATCGCGCCGCTCGCCTCCGGCGCAGCCCGGCACCACGAGCTGCTGCTGCGGCTGGTCGGCGCGCGCGGCGAGCTCGTCCTGCCGGGCCAGTTCCTGCCGGCCGCCGAGCGCTATCAGCTGATGCCGCTGATCGACCGCTGGGTGATCACGCACGCGGCGCTCGGCCTCGGCCGCGCCCTGGCGCGCGATCCGGAGCTCGCGCGCCACCGCTTCGGCATCAACCTGTCCGGCGACTCGCTGCGCGATCCGCAGCTGCTGGCGTTCGTGCGCGAGGCGCTCGAGCGCCACCGGGTGCCCGCGACGATGGTGTATTTCGAGTTCACCGAGACCGCGGCGATCGCCAACCTCGGCGCCGCGGTCGAATTCATGCGCAGCCTGCGCGCCCTGGGCTGCGCGTTCGCCCTCGACGACTTCGGCAGCGGCATGTCCTCGTTCTCGTACCTCAAGCAGTTGCCGGTGGACCTGCTGAAGATCGACGGCAGTTTCATCCGCGAGATCGTCCATAACCCGGTGGACCAGGCCATCGTGCGCGCGGTGCTGGCGGTCGGCGCGCAGCTCGGCATCCCGGCGATCGCCGAGTACGTCGAGACCGGCGCGATCCGCGCCGCGCTCGCGGCGCTGGGCGTCCATTACGGCCAGGGGTACGCGATCGCCCGGCCGGCGCCGCTCGAAGACTTCCCCGCACTGCGGGATCGCGACGCCGCCGCGCGGGCGTAGCCCCTCGAAGGAGCAGGTCGGCGCCTCAAGCGGCAATCACCAGCCAAGCAATCCGGTCGGGCCCGGTGTGCCCGGCTCACTTCATGGCTCGCGCTTTACTTTCGTTCACCGGGCACACCAGTCCCCGACGCGATCGCTCGGCTGAGTATCGACGTGAGCGGCTCACGGATCGGGAGCGGGTCGGCGTGGCTCCCGAAGGGGAATCAGGCGCAGCCGAGCGGAGCCCCGAAGCGAAGGGGTCGCCGCGCCATGGCGAGCCAAGACCTGGCG
>JBOICR010000111.1:0-10761 GCA_050740195.1 Nevskiaceae bacterium
GCGGTGCACGAGGAAGTGCGCCTCGGTGTCGCCGAGCGCCTGCGCAGCGGGCGCCCGGCCCCGGCACTGGCCACGGTGCTGGTCGGATCCGACCCAGCCTCGGCGCTTTACGTAGGCAGCAAGCGCAAGCTTTGCGAGAAAGTCGGCATCAAATCCGAGCACGTGGACCTGCCGACCACGGTTTCGCAGGCCGAGCTGCTGGCGCTGATCGACCAGCTCAACGCCGACCCGAAGACCGACGGCATCCTGGTGCAACTGCCGCTGCCCGCGCACATCGACAGCGAACTCGTCATCGAGCGCATCGACCCGAACAAGGACGTCGACGGCTTCCACCCGTACAACCTGGGCCGGCTCGCGCAGAAGCCGACGCACCCGCGCAAGTTGCTGCGCCCCTGCACGCCCTTTGGCGCGATGCGGCTTATCGAGAGCACCGGCATGGCCGTGCGCGGCGCGCGCGCGGTCGTGGTCGGCGCCTCCAACATCGTCGGCCGGCCGATGGCGCTCGAGCTGCTGCTCGCCGACGCCACCGTCACGGTCTGCAACAGCAAGACGCGCGACCTTGCCGGCGTGGTCGCGACGGCCGACATCGTGGTGGCCGGCGTCGGCAAGCCGGGATTCGTCAAGGGCGCGTGGATCAAGCCGGGAGCGGTGGTGATCGACGTCGGCGTCAACCGCCTGCCGGACGGCACGCTCACCGGCGACGTCGAGTTCGAGCCGGCGCGTCAGCGCGCGGGTTGGATTACTCCCGTGCCCGGCGGCGTCGGGCCGATGACGGTGGCGATGCTGATGAACAACACCTTGTTCGCCGCCCAACTGCGGGACGATTCGGCGCGGTGATGGTCGCGCCTGAAAGGCGCTCTTACACCTTCACCGCCCGCGTCATCAGGAACGACTGGCGCACGCGGTTCCCTTCGAAATACCGCTCGGCCAGCGCCTCGAGCTCGCCGCGGAAGGCGGCCAGCTTCGGCGGATCGGACGACAACATGTCGACAGCCTTGATCACCGGCCCCGCCGTCAGCTCCATGTAGGCGCGATAGTGTGCCGGGCTCAGCGCGGGGAACATCAGCTCCTCGCGGTGGAACTCGATCCGCTCCACCGCGGCGCCGAGGCGCTCGCGGATCACGCCGGGGTCGCCCCACTGCGGCGGCGGCGACACGCCCGGCGGCGGCGGCGGCAGGTAGCGCCCTACGGTCGCGAAGCACAGCCCGATCATGAGCTCCGGCGGCCAGGTGGAGAATGCGATGCGGCCACCGGGCTTGAGCACGCGCAGCATCTCGCGCACGACCACGTCCGGGCGCGGCGCGAACATGTGGCCGAACTGGCTCAGCACGACGTCGAACTCGCCGTCCTTGTACGGCAGCGCCTCGGCGTCGCCCTCGACGAACTCGATCGACGCGTTGATTACCGCCGCGTTCTTGCACGCGTCCTCGAGCAGCACCGGCGACAGGTCGAGGCCCTTGACGCGGGCGCCGGCGCGCGCGGCGGTCACGGCCACCACGCCGGTGCCACAGGCCAGGTCCAGCACGGCCTCGCCCGGCTTCACGCCGCCGAACTTCACCAGGTGCGCGGCGGCAGGCGTGGTAAATGCGGCGAGCGGCGCGAACAGCTTCCAGCTCTCGCGCTGCGCAGCCTTGAATTTGGCAATGGGGTCGTCGTTGGCCATGGCTCCCTCAGTCCTTGTAGCCCGGGCTCTCCCGGTCGAGCTTGCGCAGCAGCCCTGGCCACGCCAGGGCACCCATCATCCCCTTGGTCACCAGCGCGACGTTCTGGCGCACGCCCGCGACGATCTTCGGATGGACGTGGATCAGCTTGTCGCCCGTGCCGTTGCCGGCCAGCGCCGACACCTGGATCTCGCAGGTGCGCTGGAACGTGAACATCAGCAGGAAAGCGTCGGCGATCGAATCGCCCACGGTCAGCAGGCCGTGGTTGCGCAGCATCAGGAACATATTGGTACCAAGGTCGCGCACCAGGCGCGGCTTCTCGTCGTCGAGCAGCGCGATGCCTTCGTAGTCGTGGTAGCCCAGCGATGCCAGTACCAATGTGCTCTGCTGGCTGATCGGCAGCACGCCGGCCTTTTGCGCCGACACCGCGACGCCCGCGACCGTGTGCACGTGCAGCACGCACTGCGCGTCCTCGCGCGCGCCGTGGATCGCGCTGTGGATCACGAAGCCGGCCGGGTTCACCGGGAACGGCGACTCCGTCAGCTTCTTGCACTTGTCGTCGACCTTCACCAGCGACGACGCGGTGATCTCGGCGAACATCATCCCGTAGGGATTGATCAGGAAATGGTGCTCGGGCCCGGGGACGCGCGCCGATACGTGGGTAAAAACCAGGTCGTCCCAGCCGTACAGCGCGATGAGCCGGTAGCACGCCGCGAGGTCGACGCGGAGCTGCCACTCCTCTTTCGAGACCTTGTCCTTCAGGCTGCTGACGCGAATGTCGTCGGCCATCTCAGGCTCCGTCGCCATAACCGGATTGCAGGGCCTGCCAGTCTACCGCCTCGAAATGGAAGCGCCTGTCGGCCGCCTTGAACTTGTCGAGCGAGCGCCTGAAGCGCGCCAGGTTCGCCGCCTGCCACGGACCCGAGGGCAGCAGGCGCGCCTTGTCGAAGTCGATCAGGTGGAAGCCGCCGCGCTCGTCCTTGAGCACGTTGCGCGCGTTGATGTCGTCGTGGCACACGCCGGACTCGTGGAAGCTGCGCAGGATCTTGCCCAGCACCAGCCACTGCAGCGGCTGCATCGGCGCGCGCGTCAGCGCGTCGGCCAGCGGTTCCGCCGCCAGGCGCTCGGTGATCAGGTCGCCGCGATACACCGGCCCGCGTCGGCGAACGTGGGCCGCGATCGGCCGCGGCACCGGCAGGCCGCGTGCGTGCAGGTCGGCAGTGAGGCGGATCTCGCGCCACGGCCGCGCGGATTCGAGCCCGAGCCACAAGTAGGAATCCTCGACCAGCTTGCCGACGCGCCCGCCGCGCTTGTAGTGGCGCAGCGCCCAGCTTTCGCCGTTCTTGCCGCCCTTGACGAACGTCACGGCGCCGCGGCCCGGCGCGGTGCCCTCGATGCGCCCTTCAGCCTTCCAGTAGTCCGGGTCGAACAGCTCGGCACGCGGCAGCGCCAGCGCGCGGGGCTCGTACAGCACGTAGTGAGACCCCGAGCGCCACTGTTTCACTGCCAGACGACCGATTGCTTCGTTGCGTACCAGGCGTCGAGCAGGCCGCCGTAGTTCGACTCGATCACGTTGCGCTTGATCTTCATCGTCGGCGTGACGAAGCCCTTCTCGACGGTCCAGGCGTCCCTGACCACCGCGATGAAGTCCATTTGTTCGTGCGGATCGAGCAGCGCATTGATCTTGTCGAGGTGCTCGGCCAGCGACTTCGACAGCGCCTCGCGCCGGCCCTGGTCCTGCGCTTCCTTCATCGCATCCGCCGACAGCATGATCAGCGCGCAGGGCTGGCCCTGGTTGGCGCCGGCGACGCAGCAGGCCTCGACCTTCGGGTGCATGACGAGCTTGTCCTCGATCGGCGCGGGCGCGACGTACTTGCCCTTGCTGGTCTTGAACAAATCCTTGACGCGGCCGGTGATCTTCAGCGAGTCGTCCTTGTCGATGACGCCCTTGTCGCCGGTCTTGAGCCAGCCGTCCGCGGCCAGCACCTCGCCCGTCTTTTCCGGCTCCTTGAAATAACCCAGCATCGTGCCGGGGCTCCAGCACTGCACCTCGCCGGTCGCCGGGTCGATGCGGTGCTTCATGCCCGGGTAGGGCGGGCCGACGTAGCCGGGCCGGGTCTGGCCCATGACGTTGACGTGCGACATGCCGAAGTTCTCGGTCATGCCGTAGGCCTCGACGATCTCCAGGCCCAGCGTCTTGAACCACTCGAGCAGCGCGGGCGGCATCGGCGCGGCGCCGCCGATGGCGAGGCGGCACTGGTCGAGGCCGAGCCCCTTCAGGATCTTGCGGCTCACCAGCGTGCCGAGGATCGGGATGCGCAGCAGGCGGCCGAGCTTCTCCTGCGGCATCTTGGCCAGCACGCCCTGCTGGAACTTGACCCACAGGCGCGGCACCGAGACGAAGAACGTCGGCCGCGCCGCGCGCAGGTCGCGCGCGAAGCTCTCGAGCGACTCGGCGAAGAACACGCGGAAGCCGCAGGCCAGCGAGAAGTTCTCCACGGCGTTGCGCTCGGCCACGTGCGACAGCGGCAGGTACGACAGCATGCGGTCCGCCGGTGAGCCCGGGACGCGGCGCAGGCCGCATTCCGCGGCTCCTGCCATGGTCTCGAACGAGTGCATCACGCCCTTGGGCATGCCGGTCGTGCCGGAGGTGTAGATGATCGTGGCCAGATCGTTGCCGGGGCGCACCGGCTCGCCCGCGAGCGGGGCGAATTTCGCGACCAGATCCTCCCACTTGGCGACCTTGGGGTCGGCCAGCACGCTCGCCGGTGACAGCGAGCAGCAGAACGCCGGCAGGGACTTGGGCACGCCGGCCTTCATCGAATCCCAGTCGTCGAGCTTGCCGATGAACAGGGCGGTGGCCTCGGAATGCTCGAGGATCTGGCGCACCGTGTCCGCGGCCAACGTCGGGTACAGCGGCACGCTGACGTAGCCGGCGATCCAGATCGCGTAGTCGGCCATCAGCCAGTGCGCGCAGTTCTTCGACAGCAGCGCGACCGTGGAGCCCTTGGGGATGCCCAGCGACCGCAGGTAGGCGGCGATCCGCCGCGCCTCGTCCACCGTCTGCGCCCAGGTCCAGTCGCGGCTCACCCCGCCGCCCAGCGGCTGGGTCAGGTAGACCTCGTTGGCGCGCGCCTTCTCCCAGTGGTACAGGCGTTGCAGGGGCAACTGGTCGTTTCCGAGAGTCATGGCTCCTCCGCGATGGGTCGTTTATCCTACGGCCATCAGGCGGTACGTGGTGCGATTCAACCGGGCCCGGGGGGCCTGCCCAATGGAAATGGTCACGGCCGGCAAGGCTGCGTGGCGCAAAGTCATCGAGAAGTACCGCGAGCCGTCCATGGTGCGGGCGCTGTGGCAGGTGGCCAACACCTTCATCCCGTACGTGCTGCTGTGGGCGGCCATGTACTGGTCGGTGAACAACGCCGGCTGGCTGCTCACCCTGCCCCTGGCCGTGATCGCCGGGCTGATCCTGGTGCGCATCTTCATCATCCTGCACGACTGCGGCCACGGCTCGTTCTTCCGCTCGCGCGTCGCCAACGACACGCTCGGCACCATTGCCGGCGTCCTGACCTTCACGCCGTACTACCAGTGGCGCTGGGAGCACGCGATCCACCACAGCACCTCCGGCCACCTCGACAAGCGCGGCGTCGGCGACATCTGGACCATGACCGTGCAGGAGTACCTCGAATCCTCGCGCTGGCGGCGCTTCGCCTACGTGCTGGCGCGCAACCCGGTCGTGCTCTTCCTGGTCGGGCCGATGTACATGTTCGTGGTCCACCAGCGCTGGCCGCGTGCGGGCGCCGGCGAGCGGGCGCGCCAGTCAGTGTGGTTCACCAATCTCGGGGTGCTGTGCTTGAGCCTGGGCCTGATCTGGCTGTATGGCTTCGTCGCCTGGCTGGTCATCCAGTTCGTCGCCATCGGCGTCGCCGGCGCGGTCGGCGTCTGGCTGTTCTACGTGCAGCACCAGTTCGAGGGCGTGTACTGGGAGCGCGGGGACAGCTGGGACTACTCCGACGCCGCGCTGCGCGGCAGCAGCTTCTACAAGCTGCCGGCGACGCTGCAATGGATCAGCGGCAACATCGGCTTCCACCATATCCATCACCTGTCCGCCCGCATCCCCAACTACAACCTGCAGCGGGCCCACGACGCCGAGCCGATGTTCCAGCAGGTCAAGCCACTGACGCTGTGGTCCAGCTTCAAGACCATGAACCTGCGGCTGTGGGACGAAGGCCAGCGCAAGCTGGTCGGCTTCCGCCGCCTGCGCGAACTGCGCAAGGAACAGAAGCCTCGCTAGGTGCCCTTCCCGACGAAGTCCTCCATCACGGCCTTCTCGAGCAGGCTCGGCGGCAGCAGGCCCTGCGACAGCACGAAGTCGTTGAAGGCCTTGCGGTTGAACTTGTCGCGCAGCGCCAGCTCGGCGCGCTGGCGCGTCTGCTGCAGGCGCTGGTAGCCGTAGAAGTATGAGGTGGCCTGGCCCGGCGCGCGGTACGTATAACGATCCACTTCCTGCTGCGCCATCGCCTCGGACAGCACCACTTCCTTCATCAGGAAGTCCTTGACCTGCTCCGGAGTCAGGCGGCCGAGGTTGACCATCGGGTCGAGGAAGGCGCGCGCCGCGCGCTGCAGGCGGAACTGCAGGCCGCACAGCTGGCCGTCGAGCGGCAGGTAGGGCTTCATCTCGGCCTCGGCGTACAGGCCCCAGCCCTCGACGTTGACGCTGTTGAACGCGAACACCGCGCGCGCCGTCGAGATGCCCTTCTCCACCATCGCGGAGAACTGCAGCTCGTGGCCGGGCCGCGCCTCGTGCGCGGTCAGGCTCCACGAGCCGGCCTCGTGGGTGAAGTCGTCCATGCGCAGCCCGCCGCCGCCCTTGGTCGGCACCACCAGCGGCAGCACGAACTCGCCGTACTCGCCGGTGTTGCCGATCAGCCGCGGCGGCCGCATGTTCGGCGCGGGGCTCATGGCGGACTCGGCTTCGCTGGCCAGCCGGATGACCGCCTTGCGCTCGGGCAGCGTGACCACGTTCTCGCGCCGGATGATTTCCTCGAGCCTGGCGTTGCGCCCCTCGAACAGCGGCAGGATCGCCGGCCCTTCGGCCTGCTTCTTCTTCAACGCGCGGATCACGTCGCGGTAGTCGGTGGCCTTGATCTTCTGCTCCTTGGCCACCAGCGGCGCCAGCGTGCTCATCTCGTTGCGGATCTCGCTGAATGCGAACAGCGCGCTCTGGATCAGCTCGTCGGGCTGCACGTCCAGGCCGAACTGCTTGAGGTTGTCGGCGTAGAGCACCGCCGGCAGGCGGTGGTCGGTGCGCGCCTGCGGCAGGATGGTCGAGCGCACCCAGGCGTCGTAATCGGCCACCTGCTTCTCGTACGCCGCCACCGCGTCCTGCCAGCCGTCGAGGCCGCTCTTGGCGAACAGGTCCCTCAGGCCCTTGACCAGGCTTTCGGAGTCGTTGAGGTTCTGCTCAACCTCGCCCTTGAACGGCCGCAGCAGTTTCTTGTCGGACAGGCGCTCCTCGGTCTGGGCGCGCGCGAGCTGCGTGATCGGCCTGGAGTCCGGCGTCATGCCGGCGTAGCGCTTCATGCGCATCACGGCCTTGGCCTGGCGCTCCTTGGAGATGCGCGGATCGAGCAGCGAGCGGATGCCCTGGAACACCTGTCGCGACACCGAGGTGTAAGGCAGGGTCAGGTCGTTCTGCAGCTTGTTGCTGTGCTGATTGTCGACCGCGGCCTGGATCATGATTTCCAGGTCCTGGCGCACCGCGGGGTCGGTGGCTTTGGCCAAGCGCGCCTTGAGTTCCTTGATGACCTTCTCGGCGGATCTGGTCTGGCGCTCGTACAGCTTGGGCTTCAGGTCGGCGACCTGGTCGTCGTAGCCCTCGACGCCGACGAACGTGGCGTACTCGGGTGCGAACTGGGCGATGGCCTGCAGCAGCACGTCGCTGTGCTGGTTGCTCTCCTTGACCCAGGCCGGGGACTCGGCGGCGCCGGCGGCGCCGGCAAACAGCGACAGAACCAGGACTTTCGCGAAAGCGCGCATGGGGAATCCCCTCGGGGTTTGAGGCAGGATGCGCCGGATTTCAAAAAGGTTGCAAGCGTATACAAAAAAGGGGCCCCGTTCGGGCGGGGCCCCTCTCCGCTTCAGCAACAGACTGACCTCGGGGATCAGTCCTCGTCGCTTTCCTCTTTATGCATCCGCTTGTGGCGCATCTCGATCTTCGCCTCGCGCAGCTTCACGGCCTGCTGCTCCGTGATCAGGTTCGCCCTGACGGCACGCGTGATCAGCGTGGCGTGCGCTTCCTTGAACAGCGCCTTCATCTCGCCGTCCTTGAGGTTCAGCTTCTCGGCGACCGAGTGTGGGCCTCCGTCTTCGAACATCGCGCCGATCTCGGCCTGGGTCTTGCCGGTCTTCGCGCTGAGCAGCTCGGTCATGATGTTGTGCATGGCGGCGAACTCGACCGACGCACCGCCGTGGACGCGATGCTTGGTCACGCGGCGCTCGCCATCGGCACCCGCAAAGGCGACACCGGCCGCACAGACCGCGAGCAGACCCGCCGTCAGCAGGGATTTCATCTTCATGTACATCTCCTGTCGTGTGTAGCGCGGCAGCTGCCGCGTTGGAACAGAGCTTAAGCGGCGAATGTGGGGAAACCGTGTGGACATTGTGCTCGTAAGATAGGTCCATGCGCCTGTTCTGGAAGCTGTTCCTGCTGCAGTTGCTGGCCATCACTGCCGTGCTGGCCGGCGTGGTCGCGACCACGCGCGCCAACTCGGTGCGCGGCTTCGCCGAGTTCGTCGAGAAACGCGAAGTCGAGCGCATCGCGCAGATCGCAGAGCGCCTCGGCGAGGGCTACGAGCACAGCTTCGACCTGGGCGAGGCCTGGGACGAGCTGCCCGCGCAGCAGCGCGGCGCGCGCCGCCCGCCTCCGCCGCCACCCGAAGGCGTCGTCGTCCGCCGCCACGTGGTGCGCGCGCCACTGCAGTTGCAGGACGCACAGGGCAACTACCTGCGCGGTGAGCGCGAGCTGCCGCTCGACCATGCGATGAAGGTCCCGATCGAATCCGGCGGAAAGCTCGTCGGCTATCTCGCCTGGCCGCGTGCGCCGCGCGGCCCCGATGAGCTCGAGTTTGCGCACACGCAGTTCAAGCACCTCGTGCGGATCGCGCCGATCGCGCTGCTCATCGCCGCCGCGTTCGCCGCGCTGATCACCTCGCTGATCGTGCGGCCGATCCGCCAGATCTCCGGCGGCGCGGCCGCCCTGTCCCGCCGCGAGTTCGGCACGCGCCTGCCCGAGGGCCGGCGCGACGAACTGGGCGAGCTCGCCACCGATTTCAATCGCCTCGCCACCGCGCTCGAGGGCTACGACACACGCCAGCGCCAGTGGCTGGCGGATATCGCGCATGAACTGCGCACGCCGCTGGCCGTATTGCGCGGCGAGATCGAGGCCATCCTCGACGGCTTGCGCTCGGCCGACGCCGGCTCGATGCGCTCGCTGCGCCAGGAAGTCGGGCGGCTCGAAGCGCTGGTGCAGGACCTGCAGCTCGTGTCGCAGGCCGAAGCCGGCGCGCTGCGGCTGAATCTCGCGGCGACCGACCTTGCCGCGCTGGTGCAGCACTCGGCCGAGCGTTTTGGCGAGCGCCTGAAGGCACGCGGGTTCTCGCTGTCGATCGACGCCGCACCGGGCCTGAGCGCCAGCGTGGACGCGCAGCGCATCGAGCAGGTGCTGGCCAACCTGATCGAGAACGCCATGCGGCACGCATCGCCGCCGGGACCGGTGACGCTGACGGCGCGGGCCGACGGCGGCTTTGCCGCGCTGTCGGTCGCCGACGCCGGACCCGGCGTGCCGGCCGACGCGCTGCCCCGCATGTTCGACCGCCTCTACCGCGTCGAAGCCGCGCGCACGCGCGCCGCCGGCGGCGCGGGCCTGGGCCTGTCCATCTGCAAGTCCATCGTCGAGGCTCATGGCGGGAAGATTCGCGCGCAGGCGTCGGCAACAGGCGGCCTTGAAATCGTGGTCACGTTGCCCGTAGGAGCGCCTGTAGGAGCGGCCCATGGCCGCGACCGATGAGCACCCGCGTCCTGATTGTCGAAGACGAACCCAAAATCTCCGCGCTGTTGCGCGATTACTTCACGCAGGCCGGATTCGGCGTCGACACGCTCGGCCGCGGCGATGAGGCCGAAGCCTTCGTCGCGCGCCACAAGCCCGAGCTGGTGATCCTTGACCTTCAACTCCCTGGCAAGGACGGCCTCGAGGTCTGCCGCGCGTTGCGCGCCAAGGGCCCGGCGCCCGCGATCATCATGGTCACCGCGCGGGTCGAGGAAGTGGATCGCCTGCTCGGTCTCGAACTCGGCGCCGACGACTACGTGTGCAAACCGTTCTCGCCGCGCGAGGTGGTCGCGCGCGCCAAGGCCATCCTGCGGCGGCTGGAGCCCAAGGCCGAGGCGGGCGGCGTGATCCGGATCGGCACGCTGGCGGTCAACCGCACCGCGCACAGCGCGGCCATCGGTATGGCCGCACTCACGCTCACGCCGATCGAATTCGCGCTGCTGGCCGCGATGGTCGAGCAGCCCAATCGCGTGTGGTCGCGCGGCGCGCTGCTCGAGCGCGTGAAGGGCACCGATTTCTCCGGCTACGAGCGCAACATCGACGGCCACGTCAAGAACCTGCGGCGCAAGCTCGGTGACTTGCTGGGCGAGCGCTCGCCGATCCGCAGCGTGTACGGCGTGGGTTACGGACTCGACTCGGCGGAGCTCGAGTAGCGCGGCGGTTCGGGCGCGCGAAAGACGATCGTGCGGCTGAGGATGCTGAGCGTGTCCCCTGCCCGCGCCTCGGCATCGATAGCGAATGCGCCAGACGCATCGGCCGTGGTGGCGTAACCGCGACCGGTGCGGGGGTTGCTGACCTCGACCGTCGCGCCCGGCTCGGCCGTGCCGAGCACGCGCAGCGGCCCCGAGCGCGGCACACGCGTCGTTGTCACACCGCGGCGAAACTCGGGATTGCCGGCGGCGTGCTTTACGACAAGCTCGTAGCGGGCATCCCGGCCCTCATTCCAGCGGAAGTACAGGGTGTCCGCGGGTACGGCCGGCCGTAGCAGCACCC
>JBOICR010000112.1:0-11882 GCA_050740195.1 Nevskiaceae bacterium
TACGGCTGCAGGCGCTTGAGGTACCGGTCGCGCAGCTTGGTCTGGCGAGTCTCCGCCGGCACGGCGCGTCCGTCGATGAACACGTGCCTGGGCCAGGTGCGCAGCTCGAACGGATCGCCGTCCCACACGACCAGGTCCGCGGCCTTGCCGACGACGATGCTGCCGACTTCGCGGTCCACGCCGAAGATCTTCGCCGGGTTGATCGTGATCGAGGCCAGCGCCGCGTCCCACGGCATGCCGCGCTGCACCGCGATGCCGGCAAGCTGGCGCAGGTTGCGCGCATCCTGCGATGCCATGTCGTCCGACATGAACGCCGTCACCACGCCGGCGCGCTGCAGCCGCGCCGCGTTGTCCTCGACCGTGGCCAGCGACTCGAAGCGCTGCGGCAGCGTCAACGACGGGTCGAGCACGACGGGAATGCCCCGCTGGGCGAGCTCGCGCGCAACCAGATGCGCTTCGGCGCCGCCCTGGATCACCAGGCGCAGCCGGTAGTCGGACGCCAGCTTCATCAACGTGCGCAGGTCCGAGGCGCGATCCGCCTGCGCGACCAGCGGCACCTGTCCGGCCAGCACCGGCTTGAGCGCCTCGGCTTCGAGCGGCGACAGCAGCGGCTCGCGGCTGGGCCGGCCCTGCCACAGCTTCGGATTGCGCACTTCCTCGAACGCCTCGCGCAGCCAGGCGTACGACGCCGGGCGCGAGCCGCCAATCAGCTGCGCGCCGCCCTCGCCAGCCGTCAGGTACATGGCCGCGCGCGGGCGCATCACGAACCGGTCGATCGAGCCGAGGTTGACCACGGCGCCCAGGCCCGCCAGCAGCGCATCGTGGTCGGTCTGCGGTGCCGCGACGGCGCGCGTCACGCCCTCGGCGCGATCGATCGCGATGATCGCGGCGCGCGGGTTCAGGCCGTCGACGACGTCGAGCGAAGCGCTGAAGCGCTTGTCCTTGGATGCGTCGTCCGCGGTCTCGTCGATGCCGTCGATCTCGCGCAGCCCGAGCTGCGTGTACGCGGCGAACACGCCCGGCGTCACGACCAGCCCGGTGCCGTCGATGACCTGGGCGCCCTTGGGCGCGGCCACCGCGCCGCCGACTGCGGCGATGCGGCCATCGCGCACCAGCACGCTGCCGGAGGCGATGGTGCCGGCCGGGCCGGCCGTGTGGATCTTCGCGTTCTTGATCAGGACGTCGGCAGCGAGTGCCGGCGCGCCGGCGAACAGCAGCGCAGCGCAGAGGAGCGTTCTCATGGCTGGCCTCCCGGAAGCCCGAGCATGAAGTCGCTCTCCGGCTCGCCCCTCGGCTTGCTGCGGTCGAACCGCACGACGCCGTCGACCAGCACCAGGTCGGGGCGCGAGTAGACGCTGAACGGATCGGCGCTCCAGACCACGACGTCGGCCGCGAGGCCCGGGCGCAGCGTGCCGGTCCGGTCACCGATGCCGATGGCTTTCGCCGGATTGGACGTGATCCAGCGGATCGCCTGCTCCGGCGCGATCCTGATGCCGGCGCGCTCGCCGGCGGCCATCGCCTTCGCGGTTTCCTGGTTCAGCCGCTGGATGCCGCCGGCGGAGTCGGAGTGGATGATCGCGCAGCCCGTGCCGCGCGCCGTATGCACCATCGCCGCGTTCTCGCGGATGCCGTCGAACGATTCCAGCTTGAAGCCCCACCAGTCGGCCCAGGTGGCGACGCAGGTGCCGGCCTGCGCCAGCTGGTTGGCGATCTTGTAGGCCTCGACCGCGTGGTGGAACGCGTAGATCTTGTAGCCGGCCTCCTGGGCGACGTCGAGCATGGTCGCCATCTCATCGGCGCGGTAGCAGTGGTTCTGCACCAGGATCTCGCCGTTGAGCACACCGGCCAGCGTCTCCAGCTGCAGGTCGCGATCCGGCGCAGGGCCGTCCTTGTCGTCCTTCCACTTCTTCCACTTGCGCCCGTACACCTTGGCCTTCGAGAACGCCGCGCGATAGCCGGCGACGTTGGCCATGTTCGTCGACGGCGGGCTCTTGCGGTCGCGGCCGTAGACGCGGCGCGGGTTCTCACCGCAGGCCATCTTCAGCACGTGTGGCGCGCCCGGGTACTTCATCGCCTGGTAGGTCGTGGCCGGCACGTTGTGCAGCGTGACGCCGCGCCCGCCGAACAGGTTGGCCGAGCCCGGCAGCACCAGCAGCGTCGTGATGCCGCCGTTCTCGCGCGCCGCCTGGAAACCGGGATCCTGCGGCCAGATCGAATGCTCGGCCCAGACCTCGGCGGTGTTCGGCGAGGTCGCCTCGTTGCCGTTGGAAGTCGCCCACACGCCGGGCGAGGGGTACACGCCCAAATGCGAATGCGCATCGATGATCCCCGGCGTGACCCACTTGCCCTTGCCGTCGATCACGCGCGCGCCCGGCGCATCGTCGACTTTGCCGACTGCCTTGACCGTACCGCCCTCGAGCCAGACGTCGCCGCCGTCGATGCGCGCGCCGTCGCCGGTCAGCACCGTCGCGCCGCGGATCACGAAGCTCTCGGTCGTGTCGGCCCGATAGGTCGAGGGGAACGCGCCGCCGGCGGCCACCGCCGGTGGCGCGGCTAAGTCATCCGGCCGCTTTTTCGCCGGCGAACCGGCGCAGGCCACGACCAACGCGGTCAACACGACAATCATGCTTCGACGCATGGTTCGGCTCTCCTGGGTTTCAGCGCTGCAGCGGGCGTTTCGACCCGGCAATAAACTCCGCCATCTGCCGCACGGGTTCCGAGGTCTTGCCGCGTTCGGCCAGTTCGGCCTTCACTTCGGCCATGACCTTGCCGGAGCGGTAAATCAGCTTGTAGGCATCTTCGATCGCGTCGACGTCGGCCGCCGCGAAGTTGCGGCGGCGCAGGCCCTCGCGGTTGATGCCGCGCGGCACCGCGGGGTTGCCCTGCACCATGACGAACGGCGGCACGTCGCCCGAAAGGCCGGCCGAGAACGCCGTGAATGCGTGCGCGCCGATGCGCGTGAACTGATAGACCATCGTGTAGCCACCGAGGATCACCCAGTCCTCGATCTCGGCGTGGCCGGCGAGGCTCGCGTTGTTGGCGAAGATGGTGTCGCTGCCCACCACGCAGTCGTGGGCGATGTGGCAGTAATTCATGATCCAGTTGCGATCGCCGACGCGGGTCTCGCCGCGTTTGGCCTCCAGCTCCTTTTTCGTGCCGCGCTGGATCGTGACGAACTCGCGGATCACGTTGCCGTCGCCGATCACGGTGCTGGTCGGGTCGTCGGACCGCGCGGTCTTGTCCTGCGAGATCGCGCCGAGCGCCGCGAACGGAAAGATCCGGTTCTCGCGACCGATCGTCATCGGCCCGTCGAGCACGGCGTGCGAACCGATCCAGGTGTCCGCTCCGACCATGACGCCGGCGCCGATCACCGCATAGGCACCCACTTCGACGCTCTCGTGCAGCTGCGCCTTCGCGTCGACCACCGCGCTGGGATGAACCTTCGCCATCAGGCCACCGGCCCGCGCAGCACGCACATCAGTTCGGCCTCGCAAGCGAGCTCGCCGTCGACCGTAGCGCGCGCCACGAACTTCCACAGGTCGCGCTTCTGCTTGTGGAGACGGACGTCGAACACCAGCTGGTCCCCCGGCACGACCGGGCGCTTGAAGCGCGCGCTGTCGATGCCGGCGAAGTACAGGATCTGGCCCGACGCGGCCGACAGCCCCGCGCGCTTCACCGCGAGGATGCCGCAGGCCTGCGCCATGGCCTCGATCACCAGCACGCCCGGCATGGTCGGCACCGCCGGGAAATGCCCGGGAAAGTGCGCCTCGTTGTAGGTGACGTTCTTGATCGCCTTCAGCGTCTCGCCGCCTTCCACCCAGTCGGTGACGCGGTCGATCATGACGAACGGCCAGCGGTGCGGGATGAGCCGCAGGATCTCGCGGATATCAAGTATCGTGTTCGTCACCGTCGTCCCCTTCCGTTGCGCTGCGCTGGATGCCGGCGCGACGCTCGAGTTCGCGCAGCCGGTCCTCCATCCCGCCGAGCCGGTGGATGCCGCCGATCTCGCGGCGCCACTCGCGCGCGGTGCGTGCCGGGATGCCGCCGTACTGCCCCTTCTGCGTGATCGGCTTCAGCACCATCGCGAAGCCGAGGATCACGACGTCGTCGGCGATGGTGATGTGGCCGTTGATGCAGGTGCAGCCACCGATCATACAGCGCGCCCCGATGTGGGTTGACCCGGCGATGCCGGCCATCGCCGCGATGACCGTGTGGGCGCCGATGCGCACGTTGTGCGCGACCTGGATCAGGTTGTCGAGCTTGACCCCGTCCTCGACCACGGTGTCACCGAGGGCGCCGCGGTCGATCGTGGTGCCGGCGCCGATCTCGACGTCGTCGCCGAGGATCACCGTGCCGGTCTGCGGCATCTCTTCCCAGCCGGCCGGACCGCGCGCCAGGCCGAAGCCCCGCGAGCCGAGCACCGCGCCGGCGTTGAGGCGCGCGCGCTTGCCGACCTGCACGCACGGACCGACCCAGACGTTGCCGTCCAGGCGGCTGCCGTCGCCGATCCGGGCCTGGCGCCCGACCGAACAATTGGGACCGATGTAGACGCCGGCGCCGAGGGTGGCGCCTGGCTCAACCACCGCGCACGGGCCGACGTAGCTGGTGGCCGGAACGGCGACACCGGGTGCAACCGACGCCGCCGGGTGCACGCCCGGCGTGAAATCGCCGGTGCGGTCGAAAGTCGCGGCGATCCGCGCGAATGCAAGGTACGGGTCCTTGGCGATCAGCGCGTTGCCCTTGAACCCGGCGGCGTCGCGGCGGCCGAGCACGACGGCGGACGCGCGGGTGGCCGCGAGCTGCGCGCGGTAGCGCGGGTTGGCCAGGAACGCGAGGCCGCCGGGCTCTCCCGGCGACAGCGTGCAGACCCCGCGGATCACCGTGGCCGGGTCACCGGCCAGCTCCAGTTCCGGCAGCCCTGCCTTGAAGCGCTGCGCCAGCTCCCCAAGTGTCGGCGCCACGCGGGTTCCTCGCTTATTTCTTCTTTTTCGGCTCGGACGACGTGCCCGGCTTCGGCGTGCTCAGCTTGTGCACGACGTCGGCGGTGATGTCGAGCGCGGCGCCCGCGAACGCCGGGTCGCGCACGACGAGGTCGAGGCCCTTGTCGCTGGCGACTTCGCGGATCGCCCAGTTGAGTTGCGCGATCAGGTCGCGCTGCAGTTCGGCGTTGCGGTTCTGGACTTCCTCGCCGAACGTGCGCTGCTTCAGCTCGAGGTCGATGCGGCGCGTATTGAGCGACTTCTCGGTATCGGCCCGCTGCTGGGCGCTCATCGTGTCGCCGTCGCGCTGGTACTTCTTGACATCCTCCTGGAACTTGCGCGCGTCGGCCTTCATGTCGTCCTCGCGCTTCTGGAACTCCGACTTGATTTTCTCCTGGGCGACCTTCAGCTGCGGCGCGTCGCGCAGCATGGTCGACTCGTAGATCACCCCGACCTTCAGGTCCGCGGCGGCGGCGGGGACGGCGAGCGCGGCGGACAGCAGGGCCACGGGAAGGACTGCAGCAAATGCGAGGCGCATGGGTGTCTCTGGGTGATGTGGGAAATGAACCGTCTAGAACGGCGTGCCGAACGTGATCTGGAAGCGGTCTTCGCGATCCCCTGATTCCTCATCCAGCGGGAAGCCGTAGCTCATATCAAGTATACCGAGGAAGGGCGTGTACCAAGTGAACGCCATGCCGGCCGACTGGCGCAGCGCCGTCGAATTGAAGTCCCCCGGGGACTCGAATACGTTGCCGATGTCGTAGAACAGGCTGGTGCGCGTGCTCTTGCCGTCACTCTCGATCGGCAGCGGGATGACGAGTTCGGTCTGCACCGCGGTCATGAAGCGGCCGCCGATCGCGACCAAGCCCTCGCGCGGCCCCAGGCTGCCTTCGCGGAAGCCGCGCACCGAGCGGGTGCCGCCCGCCAGGAAATTCTCGTACGGCGGCGCGTCGCCCTTGTTGCCCCAGGGCTCCATCAGGCTGAGTCGGCCGTTGAATTCGAAGAACGACTTGAACAGGAACGGCACGTAGTTCTGGTGCCGGAACGAGGCGCGGTAGTACTGCAGGTCGCTGCCCGGCAGCTCGATGTCGAAGTCGAACTGGCTGAGCATGCCGCGCGTGGCGAAGAACACGCGGTTGCGCGTGTCGCGCGTGATGCCGGTGCGCCCTTCCCAGGTGAAGTAGCGCGTGCCGTTGTCGATCGCGAACTCGAGGATGTTCGTGCTGCTGGCCGGGAACGTGCTGAGCGCCGTGTCCTCGACGCCGAAGCCCGCGCGCAGCGTCGTGTACTCGGACAGCGGCAGGCCGTAGGTCAGGTTGCCGCCGATCACGTTCAGGTTGAAGCCCGACGAGAAACGGTTGAGGCCCTCGGACTCGCGGTAGAACAGCGACCAGGTCTGGCTGACTCCATCCTCCGTGTAGTACGGATCGGCCCAGCTGAACGAGAAGCGCCGCGAGAACACGTTGTTGTCGACTTCGACCGCGACGCGGTTGCCGGTGCCGAACACGTTGGTGTGGGTGACGTTGCCGGTCACCAGGAACCCGGACGCGCCGGAATAGCCGACGCCGAACTGGATCGAGCCGGGCGGGCGCTCCTTGACCGTGTAGCTCACGTCGACCAGGTCGTCGGTGCCCGGCACCGGCTTGGTGTCGACCTCGACGGACTCGATGAACGGCAGGCGCTCCAGGCGCACGCGCGAGCGCTCCACCCCACTCTTGCTGAACGGCGAGGCCTCGAGCTGGCGCATCTCGCGCCGCAGCGTCTCGTCGTTGGTGCTGGCGTGGCCGCTGAAGTTGATCTGGCGCACGTAGGCGCGCTTGCCCGGCTGGATGAAGTAGTTGAGGCTGACTTCGCGCTTCTCCTCATCCACTTCGGGCACCGGGTTGACCTCGGCAAAGGCGTAGCCGATGTCGGCCAGCGCCGCTTCGATGCGGTTGGCGCTCTCGGTGGCTTCCCTGCGCGAGAAGGTCGAGCCGTCCGGCGTCGTGACCAGCACCTTCATGTAGGCCAGGCCGAGGACGGTGTCGCCGCTGAAGCGGAAGTCCTTGACGGTGTAGACCAGTCCTTCCTCGACGTTCAGCGTGATGTAGATGCTCTTCTTGTCCGGCGACAGCGCCACCTGGACCGAGGAGATGACGAACTTCAGGTAGCCGCGATCCTGGTAGTACGAGGTCAGGCCTTCGAGGTCGCCGAGCAGTTGCTGCTTGGAGTAGCGATCCGAGGTCTGGAACAGCGTCCAGTCGGTCTTCTCGAGCTTCAGCTGCGACAGCAGCGTGGCCTTGTCGAAGGCCTTGGCGCCGATGATGTTGATGTCGCGGATCTTGGTGACGTCGCCCTCGGTCACCTTGATCTTCAGGCTGACGCGGTTCCCGCCCTGCTCCTTCACCTCGGTTTCGACGCCGACGTCGTAGTAACCGTTGGAGTAGTACTGGCGCCGCAGCTCCTGCTCGACCTGGTCGACCAGGGCGCGCTTGTACGGCTCGCCCTCGTCCAGCCCGAGGTTCTTCAGCGACTCCTTCAGGTCGTCACCGCCGATCTTGTCGTTGCCCTCGATCGAGAAGCTCGCGATCGAAGGCCGCTCGACCACGCGCACCACCAGCACGGTGCCGACGCGGTCCAGCTCCACGTCCTGGAACAGGCCGGAGCCGTACAGCGCGCGGATCGCCTGGCTCGAAGTCTGGTCGTTCAGCACGTCACCGGCCGACAGCGGCAGGTACGACAGCACCGTGCCGATGTCGAGGCGCCTGAGGCCCTCGGCGCGGATCTCGGAGATCGTGAACGGCTCGATCGCGGCGGCCGGCAGGGCGATGCACAGGGCAATCGCGGCCAGCCACTGTTTCAGCGGTTGGAAAGGCATTCCGTGTTTCTTAGTGGATTAGTCGCAGGATGTCGTTGTAGAAAGCCAGCCCCATCAGCGCGATCAGCAGCGTCAGGCCGACTTGCTGGCCGACGGCCTGGGCGCGGTCGGACAGCGGCGAGCCCTTGACCATCTCCACCACGTAATAAAGGAGATGGCCCCCGTCCAGCAACGGCACGGGCAACAGGTTCAGCACCGCAAGACTCACGCTCATGATCGCGATAAAACTCAGGAACGAAACCAGCCCGATGCTGGCCGTGTAGCCGGCAAACTGGGCAATCTGGATGGGGCCGGTAACGTTCTTGACCGACACATCGCCGAGCACCATGTGGTACAGCATTCGCAGGGTCAGCGCGCTCATCCGGGCGGTCTCGACGACCGCGGCCGGTGCGGCAGCCCAGATGCTGAGCCGATGTTCGGTGACGAGATTCTCCCATAGCGCGTCGGGAACATCCACGCCGGCGCCGAGCCGGCCGTAGGTTTTGTCGCCCTGAGTCTCGGCGCGGATGATCGCGGTCAGCGCGAGCGTCGCGTCGCCGCGACGGACGTCGAGCCTGGCGGCCGAGCCTGGGTGGGCGCGCACCCAGTCGAACAACTCCTGGTAATACGTGATCGGCGTGCCGTCGATGCTCAGCACACGGTCGCCGGACTTGAGGCCGGCGGCTTCGGCCGCGCTGCCCTTCACGATCTCGCCGAGCACGGCCGGCGCCGGCGGCTGGTACGGATGCAGGCCGAGGTCGTCGAACAGGTACTGCGGATCGACCCGCACCCCGCCGAACTCGACCACGGCGGTGCGCGTGCTCCCGCCGGCGGCGCGGACCTGGATTTCGGCCGGTGCGCCTGACAGCGCGCGGTCGATCAGCTCGACGCGCAGCTGCTGGAAGGTCTGCGTCGGGGCGCCGCCGACGGCCAGAACCTCGTCGCCGGCCTGCAAGCCGATGGTCGCGGCGCGCGAGCCGGCCGGCGGTGCGGCGACGATCGCCTTCAGGGCCGGGGTTCCGGCCACGAACACCATCCAGTACACGACGAACGCCAGCAGGAAGTTCGCCGCCGGCCCGGCGACCACGATCGCGATCCTCTTCCAGACGGGCTGGCGGTTGAAGGCGCGCGGCAGCTCGGCCGGCGCAACCTCGCCCTCGCGCTCGTCGAGCATCTTGACGTAGCCGCCCAGCGGCACGGCTGCGACCACGTATTCGACGCCGTCGCGGCCGACACGCCGCCACAGGGCGCGCCCGAAGCCGACCGAGAAGCGCAGCACCTTCACGCCCAGCGTGCGCGCGACCCAGAAATGGCCGAACTCGTGGAACGACACCAGCAGCGCGAGCGCGACGATGAACGCGGCGATCGACCAGAGCACCTCAAGCATGGGCCGCCACCTTGGCGTCGACCAGCGCGGATGCCGCGTTGCGCGCCCAGGCATCGACCTCGAGCACGGCCTCCAGCGATTCGTCTCCCGGCAGTCGCGCGCCGCCGGCCGCCGCCAGCACCTGCTCGATGACGCGGGCGATGCGCGTGAAGGCGATGCGGCCGGCCAGGAATGCCTCGACCGCGACCTCGTTCGCCGCATTGAGCACGTTCGGCAGGATGCCGCCGGCACGCAGCGCGTCGCGCGCGAGCGCGAGGCACGGGAAGCGGCGCAGGTCGACCGGCTGGAAGTTCAGGCGGCCGATCTCGGCGAGCCTGAGGCCGGTGACGCCGGACTCCCAGCGCTCGGGGTGGGCCAACGCGTGCGCGATCGGCACGCGCATGTCGGGCTGCCCGAGGTGGGCCAGCATCGAGCCGTCGGCGTACTCCACCAGCGAGTGGATCACGCTCTCGGGATGGAGCACGACCTCGATCGCCTCTTCCGGCAGGCCGAACAGGCGATGCGCTTCGATCAACTCGAGCCCCTTGTTCATCATCGTTGCCGAATCCACCGAGATCTTCGGTCCCATGACCCAGTTCGGGTGCCGCACTGCCTGCGCCGGGGTCACCCGCTCCAGCTCGGCCACCGGGGTTTCCCGGAACGGCCCACCGGAGGCGGTCAGAACCAGCTTGCGCACGCCAGGATCCGGCCGCCCGCAGCGGAACCCCGCCGGTAGACACTGAAAGATGGCGTTGTGTTCACTGTCGATGGGGATCAGCGTGGCGCCGGCCCGGGCGGCCTCCGCCAGCAGCAGCCGGCCCGCCATCACCAGCGGCTCCTTGTTGGCGATCAGGACCCGCCGGCCCGCGCGCACCGCAGCCAGCGTCGGCTTGAGGCCGGCCGCACCGACGATGCTGGACATGACGAGTTCGGCCTGCGCCGCGACCTCCTCCAGCGCAGGCGCGCCGGAGCGCACCTCGACCGGCAGGCCGGCGGCACGGATGCGCTCGCGCAGCTCGCGCGCCGCAGCCTCATCGGCCAGCACGGCCACCGCAGGCCGGTGCTGCTGGCACAGCTCGAGCAGGCCGGCGACGTCGTGCCGCGCGGTCAGCGCGTGGACTTTCAGGCGGTCCGGGTGACGCGCCGCCACGTCGAGCGTGTTGCGGCCCACCGTGCCGGTCGCGCCGAGGACCGTCAGCGTCCTCACAGCCCCAGCCCTCTTAACCCCAGCGCCATTGCCGGCAGGGCCGCCAGCAGGGAATCGACGCGGTCGAGCAGGCCGCCGTGCCCGGGCAGCAGCGCACCGCTGTCCTTGGCCCCGGCCTGGCGCTTGATCAGGCTCTCGCCGAGGTCGCCGACGATCGACAGCAGCACCACGGCAACGCAGAGCAGCAGGAACGGCAGCCAGGTCGCGCCGCTCAACTTGAACAGCCACAGGCCGGCAGCGGCAGCGACCGCCAGGGCCCACACGAGGCCGCCGAACAGGCCTTCCCAGGTCTTGCCGGGGCTGACCGCGGGGGCGAGCTTGTGGCGGCCGAAGCCCTGGCCGGTGAAGTACGCGCCGATGTCGGCGGCCCACACCAGCGCGAACGCGAACAGCAGACGCAGCGCGCCGTCCGGGGCGGCGTGCAGCAAGGTCACCGCGCCGATGGTCGCCGGGATCACCAGCACGCCGGCGCCAGCCTTGAGCCAGCGCGGGGGATGCGTGTCGTCGAAGCCGACCGGAAAGCGGACGATCCAGCCCAGCACCAGCAGCCACCAGGCACAGGTGCCGATGATCAGCGCCCATGGCAGCGCCGTGTCGCGCAACCACACGGTCAACGCCGTCAGCACGGCAGCGGCCGCGACGTAGGCCACCAACGCGGCCAGCGAGGCGCCGTTGCGACGCACGCCGGTCAGCGTGCCCCACTCCAGCACCGCCACCAGCGCCGCTGCGCCGAACACGGCGCCGACCAGCGTCGTCGAGCCGTACCACAGGGTGGCCAGCACCGGCGGCAGCAGCACCAGAGCGGTGATGACGCGCTTGATCAGCATGGCTCAGGCCGCTTCCGGCACGCGGCCGAAGCGCCGCTCGCGCCCGTGGAACCACTGGAGCGCGCGCTCGAACTCCGCGTCGCGGAACTCCGGCCACAGCGTGTCGGTGAAATACAGCTCGGTATAGGCAAGCTGCCAGAGCATGAAGTTGCTGATGCGCCGCTCCCCGCCGGTGCGGATCAGCAGGTCCACCGGCGGCAGGCCGGCGGTCTGCAGGCGACTCTCGAGGTTCTCGGCGGTCGGCGCGACCCGGGCGCGCGCGCAGGCCGCGGCCGCCTGCTGGATGTCCCACTGCCCGCCGTAACCGACTGCGACGGTCAGCTGCAGCGTGCGGTTGTGCGCGGTGCGGGTTTCGGCGTCGGCCATCCGCTTGCGCAGTTCCGGCGAGAAGTCGGCATGGTCGCCGATGAAGCGCAGGCGGATGCCGTTCTTGTGCATGTTGTCGAGCTCTTTCGACAGCGTGCGCAGGAACAGCTGCATCAGCAGTCCGACCTCGGACTGCGGCCGCTGCCAGTTCTCCTGGCTGAACGCGAAGACGGTGAGCGCCTCGACGCCGTGTTTGTGACACGCCCCGACGATGCGGCGCGCACTCTGCACACCGGCGCGGTGGCCGAAGCTGCGCGGCCGCCCGCGGTGCTTCGCCCAGCGGCCGTTGCCGTCCATGATG
>JBOICR010000113.1:0-20032 GCA_050740195.1 Nevskiaceae bacterium
GATCCGGCGCGCTGGCCGGCTTGGGCTTGATCAGCAGGACGCTGACGAAGCAGCTCAACGCCCCGAACGTTACCTGAGAGATCAGCAGCGGCGCAAAGAGCGCGAACGCGACGCCCGGCGCGCCGGCCAGCAGGATGGCCAGGAAGTTCGCCGCGAAGCGTCCCAGGCCCAGCACCGCGCCCGCCGCGGCGTACTGGGCGAGCCGCGCGCCCGGCGCCGTCGCGCGCAGCCACGGCGTCAGCAGGTCGGCCAGCAGCCCGGGCACGGCGAAATGCGCGATCTCGAGCACGCCGAACTTCCCGTAGCCGAGTAAAAACGACACGATGCCGACCGCCGTGCCGGCGGCGAAGCCGCCCCAGCGCATGCCGGTGGCCTGCGCGGCGTACAGGAACAGCGGAACGATCAGCACGTTCTTGTGCCCGGATGCGAACGGGATGCCCGGCAGCACCTGCAGCACCTTCAGGCCCATCACGGTCAGGCACAACGCCAGCACGACGCTGAGGTCGCGCAGCCGCTCGGGTGTCAGCTCCGGGTTGCGCTCGGCCAGCCAGCGCCGCGAGCGCGCCAGGCCACGCTCGAAGATCTCGGCAAACGCCTGCACGCGACCACCGCGGATGTCCTGCCAGCCGAGCTGCTGCTCCGCCGCGCCGTCCTGGCGATGGCGTCCACCGCCCATGCCGCCGCCGGTGCCGGCGCCCGCGCCGGAGCCGGGACCCCCCGCGAGCATCGCCAGCGTTGCATCCACCGCGATGGCGACGGTCTCCGGCAGGTACAGCGCGCGCAGGCCGCGTACCAGCGCACCCGGCGGACAGGTGCGGTGCTGCAAGGCCGAGGCCAGCACCAGCGTCAGCACGCGCAGCAGCATGGTCCCGGCAAGCGCGAGGCCGGTGAGGTTGATCCGCGGCCAGGTCGTCCCCGGCAGCGTGACCCAGCGGTCGGCACCGGACTCCGCCGGCAGGAACGCGAACGACAAGGCGATCAGCAGCCCGAACGCGATCAGGCGGCGCAGCGGCTGCAGCAGGTCTTTCGCCGGCAGGGTCGAGCCGAGCCACAGCGTCAGCTGCGCAACCAGCAGGGCTCCCAGTACCGCCGGATGGCCAATGACGAACAGCGCGACGGTCAGCGCCAGCAGCCAAAGCAGGCTGGCCTTCTCGCGGGCTTCATTGACCAAAACGAGTGCTCCCGTGCAAAGTTCGATTATGCACACACGCGGACTTTGGTTCCTTGCCTTGGCCTGCGCTTGCGCCGTCCCCGTATCCGCCGCGGCCCCGGTCAACGTTGCCGTCGCGAGCAATTTCGGCTCGACCGCCAAGGCGCTGGCGAAGAAGTTCGCGCAGAACTCGGATCTCGAGGTCAACATCACCACCGGATCGTCGGGCAAGTTCTACGCGCAGATCGAGAACGGCGCGCCGTTCGACCTCTTCCTCTCGGCGGACGCCGAGCGCCCCGAGCAGCTCGAGCAGAAGGGCTTCACCGTGCCGGGCACGCGCTTCACCTACGCCATCGGCAAGCTCGTGCTGTTATCGGCCGATCCGCGGTTGAAGGATCAGGATTGCAAGGCGGCGCTGGTCGCCGGCAGGTTCAGGCACCTGGCGATCGCCAACCCGAAGGTCGCGCCCTATGGCGTCGCCGCGATGAGTGTGCTCGGCACGCTCGGCCTGAGCGACAAGACGCTCGGCGAGCGCCTCGTGCTCGGCGAAAACATCGCGCAGACTCTCCAGTTCGTGGCGACCGGCAGCGCCGAGCTCGGTTTCGTGGCGCTGTCGCAGATGCTGGTCAAGGACGCGCCGGCCGCGGCCTGTCGCTGGGACGTGCCGGTGGACCTGCACGCTCCGATCGTGCAGGAGGCGGTGCTGCTCAAGCGCGGCGAGAAGAACCGCGTCGCGGTCAACTTCCTGAAGTTCCTGCAGTCGGAAGCCGCGCGCGCGATGATCCGCAGCGACGGATACGACCTGAACTGAGGCACTCCGGCCCGCGATGGAATTCCCCGGCGCGGGACCCCTCTGGCTGACGGTCCGGCTCGGGCTCGTCACCGTCTTCATCCTGATCGTGCTGGGCACGCCGCTGGCGTGGTGGCTGTCGCGCACGCGCAGCCGCGGCAAGGCCGCGATCGAGGCGGTCGTGTCCCTGCCGATCGTGCTGCCGCCGACCGTGGTCGGCTTCTACCTGCTGATCCTGCTGGGTCCGTACGGTGCGATCGGCAAGCCGTGGGTGGCGCTGACCGGCGACACGCTGACCTTCAGCTTCGCCGGCCTCGTCATCGCCTCGGTCATCTACAGCATGCCGTTCGTGGTGCAGCCGCTGCAGAACGCGTTCGAGTCGCTCGGCCAGCGCTACCTCGAGGCCGCGGCCACGCTGGGCGCGAGGCCGCTCGATGCGTTCGCGACCGTCGTGCTGCCGCTCTCGGCGCGCGGCTATCTCACCGCGTTCGTGATGGGCTTCGCGCATACCCTCGGCGAGTTCGGCGTCGTGCTGATGGTGGGCGGCAACATTCCCGGGTCGACCCGCGTGGTGTCGATCGCGATCTACGACCACGTCGAGGCGCTCGAATACGGCGTCGCCCACCGCCTCGCGCTGATCCTGCTGGTGTTCGCGTTCGCGGCGATGGTGTCGCTGTACCTGATCAACCGGCGCTGGCGCCATGACTGACGGCATCGCGATTCGCGCCGACCTGCGCCTCGCGCGCGCGGCGTTCGCGCTCGAGCTGAAGTTCACCGCTCCGGCACGTGGCATCACCGGCATCCTCGGCCACTCGGGCAGCGGCAAGACCACGCTGCTGCGCTGCATCGCCGGGCTCGAGTCCGAGTGCCGCGGCACGGTCGCCATGAACGGCGCCACCTGGCAGGACGCGACGCGCTTCGTGCCGCCGCACCGGCGCGCGATCGGCTTCGTGTTCCAGGACGCGCGCCTGTTCCCGCACCTCACCGTGCGCCGCAACCTCGAGTACGGCATGCGCCGCGGCGCCGGCGGCGGCGTCGGGTTCGACGAAGCGGTCGACCTGCTGGGCCTCGCGCCGCTGCTGGCGCGCAAGCCCGACGGGCTGTCGGCCGGCGAGGCGCAGCGCGTCGCGATCGGCCGCGCCCTGCTGCGCGCGCCCAGCGTGATCCTGATGGACGAGCCGCTCGCCAACATCGACCCGGGCCGCCGCCGCGAGGTCCTGCCGTTCCTCGAGCGGCTGCACGGGCTGCTGACGATTCCGATCCTCTATGTCAGCCACAGCATCGACGAGGTGGTGCGGCTGTGCGACCACCTCGTGCTGATGCGTGACGGTCGCGTCGAGGGCGCGGGCCCGCTGCAGGAGGTGATCGGCCAGGCCGGCCCGCTGGGCGAGGAGTTCGGCAGCGTGCTGAGGGGCACGGTCCACGCGATCGACGCGGGCTACGAGCTGACCGAGATCGACACGTCGGCCGGGCGCCTGCTGGTGCCGGGCCGGCACGGCGGCCCCGGCCGACAAGTGCGCCTGCGCATCCAGGCGCGCGACGTCAGCATCACGCTGGCTCGATCCACGGATTCGAGCATCCTCAACGTCCTGCCGGCGCGCGTGGAGGCGATTGCACCCCGGGATGGCGGCCAGGTGGACGTGCAGCTTCGGGCCGGTGGCGCGATGCTGTGGTCGCGCATCTCGCGGCGCTCCTGCGACCAGCTCGGCCTGGTACCGGGCCGCGAGTGCCATGCGCAGATCAAGGGCGTTGCGGTGCGGGGCGATCTCGATCCGGCTGCGCCAGAGGACGGCGCACCATGAAGGAGTACGGCGACTACGATGCGCTCGGCCTCGCCGCGCTGGTGCGCGGCGGGCAGGTGAGCGCGACCGAGCTGCTCGAGGCCGCGCTCGCGCGCGCCGACGCCGTCAACCCGAAGCTCAACGCGATCGTCATCCCGATGCACGAGCTCGCGCGGGCACGCGCGAAAGAGAAGCTGCACGGCCCGTTCGCCGGCGTGCCGTTCCTGACCAAGGACCTGTTCCAGGAATACGCCGGCGTGCGCACCGCTTACGGCTGCAAGGCGCTGAAGGCCGCCAACTACACCGCCACCGAGCATGCCGAAATCGTGCAGCGCTGGCTCAACGCCGGCGTGGTGATCTTCGGCCGCACCAACACTCCGGAGTTCGGCGCCAAAGGGATCACCGAGCCCGACGCCTGGGGTCCGACGCGCAATCCGTGGAATCTCGCGCACACGCCGGGCGGCAGCAGCGGCGGCTCGGCCGCGGCAGTGGCGGCGCGCATCGTGCCGATGGCCGGCGGCAACGACGGCGGCGGCTCGATCCGCCTGCCGGCCGGCCACTGCGGCTTGTTCGGGCTCAAGCCGGGCCGCGGGCGCACGCCGTGGGGTCCGGCCTACGCCGAGGTCATGCACGGCGCCGCGATGAACCACGTGCTGACGCGCTCGGTGCGCGACAGCGCGGCGATGCTCGACGCCACGCACGGCCCCGAGATCGGCTCGATGTACCGCATCGAGCCGCCGGAGCGTCCGTACCTGGATGAGCTCGCGCGCGAGCCCGGCAAGCTGCGCATCGGGTTCACCCAGGCTTCGCCGATCGGGACCGACGTGCATCCGGAGGCGGTGATCGCCGTGCGCAACGCGGCGAAGCTGCTGGAGTCGCTCGGCCACCACGTCGAGGAGGCGCAGCCGGACGTCAACGGCATGCAGCTGGCGCAGGATTTCGTGGTGATGTGGTTCGCCAGTTGCGCCGCGACGGTGGACGTCATCAAGCAGCAGACCGGCTGCGGCAACGACGGCTTCGAGCTCGACACGCTGGCGATGGCCGCCTTCGGGCGCGCCGGCCGCGCCAGCGACTATGTCGCCGGCTACATGCGCTGGAACGAATACACGCGCAAGCTCGGCGAGTTCCACCAGAAGTACGACCTGTTCATGACGCCGACCATGGCGCTGCCGCCGGCGCGCGTCGGCCAGATCGCGACGCCGGGCTGGCAGCAAGTCGCGATGAAGGTGTTGATGGCGCTGCGCCTGACCGGCCTGGTGCTGAAGTCGGGCCTGGTCGAGCAGATGGTGCGCGAGAACCTGAAGTGGGTGCCGTTCACGCAGATCGGCAACCTGACCGGCGCGCCGGCGATGTCGGTGCCGCTGCACTGGACCGCCGACGGCCTGCCGCTCGGCACGCACTTCGTCGCGGCGCATGGCCGCGAAGATCTGCTGTTCAGCCTGGCCGGGCAGCTTGAGCGCGCGCAGCCGTGGGAGGACCGCCGCCCGGTCATTCCCGCGTAGGCGGGAATCCAGTCTGGATGCCCGCCTACGCGGGCATGACGGCTAGCCCCGCGGCTTGAAAGTCTCGAAGCGCCGCGCCATCTCGCCGTAGAACGAGCGGTCGGCGGCGTCGTCCGCGGGCGGCGTCGCGATCTCGAGCGTCACGATCTGGTCGCCCGACGGCGAGCCGGGCAGGCCGCGGCCCTTCAGCCGCAGCTTGCGGCCGCTCTGCGAGCCTTCCGGCACGCTCAGCTGTACCGTCCCGCCGAGCGTGCGGGCCGGCACGCGCGCGCCGAGCGCGGCCTCCCACGGCGCGACCGGCAGCGCGAGGTGCACGTCGCGTCCCTCGAGCCGGAACACGGCGTGCGGCGCAATCTGGATCTCGAGCAGCAGGTCGCCGCCGCCGGGCGCCTGGCGGGCGAGGCGGATGGTCTGCCCGCCGGTGATGCCCCTGGGAATCTTCACGTTCAGGCTGCGGCCGGAGCCGAGCGTGATGGTGCGCTCGGTGCCCTCGAAGGAATCCTCGAGCTGGATCGTCAGCGACGCGCACTGATCCTGCGGCCCACGCGGCGAGAATCCGTCCTCGAAGCCGGCGGCGCCGCCGAACGGGTTGCCTCCACCGCCGAACAACGTGGAGAAGAAGTCGGAGAAATCGCCGCCGCCGCCAAACCCGCCGCCGCGCGTCGTCTGCCAACCGGGGGGCGGCGTGAAGCGCTGGCCGGCTTTCCAGTTCGCGCCGAGCTGATCGTAGGCCCTGCGTTTCTTCGGATCCGACAGGACCTCGTTCGCCTCGTTGGCTTCCTTGAACCTGTCCTCGGCGCCCTTCGCCTTGTTCTTGTCCGGGTGGTACTGGCGCGCGAGCTTGCGATACGCGCGCTTGATGTCCTCCGCGGACGCGTCGCGGCCGACACCAAGGATCTTGTAGTAGTCCTTGTATTCCATGGCGCTCAGGATGACACGGACGAAAAAGGGCGAGACGCCGGGGGAAGCGTCTCGCCCTCGTGACGGACAACCCTTACGAGTTGACCGTAATCTTGCGCGGCTTGGCGGCCTCGCGCTTCGGGATGACGATCTCGAGCACGCCGTTCCTGCCGCTGGCCTTCACGTCGTCGGCATTGACCGACTCCGGCAGCGTGAAGCGGCGCAGAAAGCGGCCGGTGAGCCGCTCGACGCGGCGCGACTCGACGTCCTTCTGCTCGAGCCCCGCTTTTTCAACGTTGCTTTCGCGCGAGCCGGACAGCGTCAGCACGCCCTTCTCCATGGTGATCTCGATGGCGGACGGATCGACGCCCGGCACGTCGGCATGGAGCACGTACTTGTCGGCGTGCTCGACGATGTCGACCGACGGTGCCCACTCGGCAACCGCCGAGGTGGACTCGTCGTCGCCGGCGGTGCGATCGCACAGACGGTTGAACTCGTTCAGGAACTCCCGGTGCAGGGACCAGGGCTGGTACCGCGTCAGGTGAAATGTCATGTCAAAGGCCTCCTTGAGGACAGGTCGTTGGCTGCCGTACCCGATAGATGGGGACCGGGGTCCCGGTTTCAAGGGTCCATTTGCTCCAGCAAGCCGACCACGTGCCGGCCGATCTCCAGGGACGCCGTGGCAGCCGGCGAGGGCGCGTTGCAGACATGCACGGCGTTTTTCGAGCGCAAGATCAGGAAATCGTCGACCAGCGACCCATCCGGCCTCAGCGCCTGCGCGCGCACGCCGGCCGGCGCGGCGACCAGGTCACGCTCCACGATTTCCGGCACCAGCCGCTGCGCCGCGCGCAGGAAGGCCCGGCGGGAGAACGCGCGGATCATTTCCGCTCCACCGGTCCCGGCATGGCGCAGTGCCATCCGCCAGAAGCCGGCGAACGCGACGGTTTCCATGAAGTCCCGCCAGCTGAAGTCGGTTCGCTCATAGCCCTCCCTCCTGAACGCAAGCACGGCGTTGGGCCCCACGTGGACACCGCCATCCATCATCCGCGCGCAATGCACGCCGAGGAATGGCAGTTCCGGATTCGGCACGGGGTAGACCAGGCCGCGCACGAGGTGGCGCCTTTCCGGCCGCAGTTCGCGGTACTCGCCCCGAAACGGCACGATCCGGGCTCCGGCGGCCACGCCGGCCATGCGGGCGACCCGGTCGCTGTGAAGCCCGGCGCAGTTGACCAACCGACGCGCGCGGATCTCGCCGCGCGGCGTGTCGATGCGGAGGTGGCGGTCGCCGCCGCCCAGGGCAAGGACCTCCGTGTCCAGCTGGATCGAGCCGCCGGCGCTGCGGATGAGGTCGGCGTACTTCCGGCAGACCTGGCCGTAGTCCACGATCCCCGTCGTCGGCAGCCGGATCGCCGCCTCGGCGGCGACGTGGGGCTCCAGATCCTTGATTTCGTCCTTGCCGACCCGGGCGGGACTCAGGCCGTTGGCAATTGCCCTCTGGTGCAGGCGCTCGAGACGGGGAAGCTCCGACCGGTCCGCCGCGACGATCAGTTTCCCGCAGATTTCGTGCGGGATGCCGTGGCGGCGGCAGAACTCCGTCATCGACCGGTTGCCGTTGCGGCAAAACTCGGCCTTGAAGCTGCCGGGGGTGTAGTACGCGCCGGAATGGATCACGCCGCTGTTGCGGCCCGATTGGTGCGCGGCGAGGTGGGGTTCCTTCTCCAGCACGACCAGGCGAGCGTGCGGCTTGCGCTCCAGCAGCCGTGCGCCTACGGCGAGCCCGACGATGCCGCCGCCGATGATTACGTAGTCGAACACGCGCGCATCCTATACTTTCACCCATGATCTCCACGCCCCCCTCCACCTGGCGCCCCGACTCCTGGCAGGGCCGCCCGGCCGTCCAGCAGCCGGAATATCCGGACACCAGCGCCCTGCGCGATGCGCTGGAGCGGCTGGCCCACCTGCCACCGCTGGTGACGTCGTTCGAGGTCAACGCCCTCAAGCACCACCTGGCCGAGGCGCAGGACGGCAAGCGCTTCGTGTTGCAAGGGGGCGACTGCGCCGAGAGCTTCGACGACTGCCGGCCCGAGATCATCACCAACCGGCTCAAGGTGCTGCTGCAGATGAGCCTGGTGCTGGTGCACGGCCTGAAGACGCCGGTGGTGCGCGTCGGCCGCTTTGCCGGCCAGTACGCCAAGCCCCGATCGACCGACACCGAAACCCGCGGCGGCGTGACGCTGCCGGCCTACCGCGGCGACCTGGTCAACGGCACCGACTTCACCCCGGAGGCGCGCGCGCCGTCGCCGGCGCGCCTGCTCGAGGGCCACGCGCGCTCCGCCATGACCGTGAACTTCGTGCGCGGCCTGATCGACGGCGGCTTCGCCGACCTGCACCACCCGGAATACTGGGATCTGTCGTGGGTGCACCACGCGCCGCTGGCGGAGCAGTACCAGCGGATCGTCGACTCGATCGGCGGCTCGGTGCGGTTCATGGAGACGCTCGCCGGCACGCCGATCGGCGATTTCACGCGCGTCGAGTTCTACACCTCGCACGAAGCGCTGCTGCTGCATTACGAGCAGGCGCACACGCGCCAGGTGCCGCGCAGCGAGGGCTGGTACAACCTGTCGACGCATTTCCCGTGGATCGGCATGCGCACGGCGGCGCTCGACGGCGCGCATGTCGAGTATTGCCGCGGCCTGCGCAACCCGGTCGCCGTGAAGATCGGCCCGGCGATGACCGCGGAGTGGCTGCTGCGGCTGTGCGAAGTATTGAATCCTGCCGAGGAGCCCGGACGGCTGACCTTCATCCACCGCATGGGTGTCCGCGACATCGCCGTGAAACTCCCGCCGCTGATCCAGGCGGTGCAGGCCGCCGGGCACCGCGTGCTGTGGCTGTGCGATCCGATGCACGGCAACACGCAGTCGACCCGCGCCGGGATCAAGACGCGCCGCTTCGACGACATCATGGCGGAGCTCGACCAGTCGTTCGCGATCCACCGGCAGTCCGGCACGCACCTGGGCGGCGTGCACCTGGAGCTGACCGGCGAGGACGTGACGGAGTGCCTCGGCGGCGCGCGCGATCTGTCCGAGGACGACCTGCAGCGCGCGTACCGCTCGAACGTCGACCCGCGGCTCAACTACGAGCAGGCGCTCGAGCTGGCGATGAGGGTCTGCGCGCGCACCTGACCGCGCCGCCGGATTCAGTGCTCGTGCGCGCCGGCCGGCCGGCCCGTGTCGTACAGGTCGGCGAGGAGCGCGCGGCCGCCGCGCCGCAGCAGTGACCCGAGGTACAACAGGGCCAGCGCCGCCAGGCTGAGCTGCTCGAGCAGCGTCGGCGGCTCGTGCGCGACGACGACGTCGCGCGCGACGTCGGGCGGCAGCGCGTTGATGGCGATGCCGATCGCGACGGCCCCGGCCGCGGTCACCGCCGAAAAAATCCAGGCCATGCGCGCGCCGTGCAGCTGGCGCAGCACGCCGAACGTCGAGACGTTCGTCGCCGGGCCGGTCAGCAGGAAGGCGATCGCCGCGCCGGGCGACACGCCGGACGCGAGCAGTACCGCGACCAGCGGCGTAGCGCCGGCGGCGCAGACGTACACCGGCATGCCGGCCAGCGCGAACAGCGCGACTTCGAGCGCGTCCGGCCACTGCCCCCACAGCACTTGCATCAGCATCGGCTCGGCCACCGCCGCGACCCCCAGGCCGAGCACGATCCACGAGGCCGTGCCGTCGACCAGATCGACCAATCCGGCACGCGCGGCCTGGCGCCAGCGCGCCTGCCAGGGGAGCGGGCCTGGTGGCGAAAAGGGGACGCACACCTTTTCCGCGTGTTCGCAGTGGTGTGCATCGGCGGTCGTGGAAAAGGTGTGCGTCCCCTCTTCCGCGTTCAGCGGTGACGGCCGCGCCCACGCCGCGACGACGTAGCCCACGAACGCCGCCAGCAGCGCCGCCGCGCCGACGCGCACCAGCGTCATCTCGATGCCCAGCAGCGGCAGCGACACGAACAGCGCGGTCAGTCCGACTTCTGGCGCGGCGATCAGGAAGGCCAGCGCCGCGGCCGGAGCGACTCCGCGGCGGCTCAGCGAGTGGTACAGCGGCAGCGCGCTGCAACTGCACAGCGGCAGCGGCAGGCCGATCGCGGTGCCGCGCAGCGCCTGCGACAGGCGCCCGCCCGCCGACACCCAGCGCAGCAGGCCCTCTGGCAGCTCGCCGTACAGGAATCCACCAATGACGTAGGCCAGCATCAGCGCCGGCGCACTCTCCAGCGCGAGGTCCATGAAGCGCGCGAGCACCGGCGAGTCGGCGGTCGTGTAGATCACGCCGACCAGGGCCAGCGCGCCCAGCGCCAGCAGGTTGCCCAGGCCCTCGTAACGCACGACCGGCGCGGGCAGGCTTGCCTCGACGTGCGCATGCGTCGGGTCTTCGGTGCCGTGCAGGTGCGGACGGCCGAAGATCACGTGCAGCAGCGTACCGGCCACCAGGCTCTGGAACCAGGCCCAGCCCTGCGCGCCGAGCATGCCGCTCAGCGACACGCCGTAGTGGTAGCCCGCGATCGTGCCGGCGCCCATCGCGAGGAGCGCGAGCGCCGGCGGCGCGCCGCCGAAGTTCGGCGCGAGCAGCCACCACACCGCCATGCCGACCGGGAGGCTGTGCACGACGACCGCCGCGGGCAATGCCCAGTCGCCGCCGTTCGGCGCGAGCGCGACGCCGTCGGCCAGCGCGTGGAATACCAGTCCACAGATCGCCAGCAGCAGCGCGCCGATGTGCGCCTGGCGCTCGGCCTGGCGGAACAGCCGCTCGAGCACGGTCGGGCCGAACAGGCCGGCCAGCAGGAAGGCGAGGCTCCACAGGCCGCCCTCCATGAACGTGCCCGGTACGACCTCGAGCACGACCAGGCCGGCGATGCTGACCAGCACGAAGCCGTCGAGGAACGCGAGCGTGCGCGCGCTGCGCCGCGCGGCGGCGTACAGGACCGGGCCGGCGGCGAGCGCCAGCAGGGTTGCAAGCAGGAAGGCGGAGGCCATGGGCGAGGGGGGACAGACTCGAAGTCTGTCCCCTTGTTTGCTGGTGGGCGGTGCAGGGCTCGAACCTGCGGCCCCTGCCGTGTGAAAGCAGTGCTCTACCGCTGAGCTAACCGCCCGTAAAGGGAGGCGAATGGTATGGGCTGGCGGGGGTAGCGTCAATTTGGAAGACTCTCCTCATGGACCTGTTCCTCGCCGCCGTGCTGGGCGCCGCCGCTACCGCGGCGCTCATCGTGCGGTACCGCGCGTTGCATTTGTCGCTGACCGGCGATCTGCCGGGCGGCCAGCCGCAGAAAGTGCACACGCAAGCGACACCGCGCATCGGCGGCCTCGCGGTGGTGTGCGGCCTGCTCGCGGCCAGCGTAGCCGGCATGTTCACCGGCGCCACCGCACCCTTCCTGTGGATCATGGTCGCCGCGCTGCTGCCGGCTTTCCTTGGCGGATTCGCCGAGGATCTGACGCGGCGGGTCGGCCCGTGGGCGCGGCTGCTGACGACGTTGATTTCCGCGGCGATCGCTTTCGTCTGGCTCGACGCCAACCTCTATCGCTCGGACGTCGCCTGGCTCGACGCCGCGTTCCAGCGTTGGCCGCTGTCGCTGGCGGGGACGTTGCTGGCCGTGGCCGGACTTGCCCACGCGATGAACATCATCGACGGCTACCACGGCTTGTCCGCCGGTGTCGGCGTGCTGGCCTTGCTCGGCCTGTCTTACGTGGCGCAGGACGTCGGCGACGTGCAACTGGCCTCGGTCGGCTACGCCGCGGCCGGCGCGTACACCGGCTTCCTGCTGCTGAACTGGCCGTCCGGGAGGATTTTTCTCGGCGACGGCGGGGCCTACCTGCTCGGCACGACGCTGGCGATCCTGTCGGCGCAACTGGTCGGCCGGCACGTCGAGGTGTCGCCGTGGTTCCCGCTGGTGCTGGTGGTGTACCCGGTGTGGGAGACGCTGTGCTCGATGCTGCGGCGTGCGGCGTTCCAGCACGCGCCGATCGGCGCGCCCGACGCGCGGCACCTGCATTCGCTGGTCTACGCCGCGCTCGGCCGGCGTAACGCCGCCACCGCACCGCCGCTATGGCTGGCGCAACTCGGCATGGTGGTGCTGGCGATTCACTGGCGCGATTCATCGCCGCTGCTGATGCTGCAGGCCTACGGTTTCATCGGCCTTTACTGCCTGGCCTACCTCGGGCTCGCCTGGCGCGAGCGCGCGGTCAGGGGCTGACCGGCGGTTCTTTCTCGATGCGCGGCGGCTCGCGGCCGTCTTCGAGGGTCTCGCTGAAGGCGAAGCCGCTCGCGAATACCGGATCGGCAAACGGCGATTCCTTCGCCGGCGCCGGCGCGGCACCCGGTGCCTCGACGAACGCGGTCTGTCCTGGGAGCAGGATCAGCTTGCCGCGGCCGTTGGCGACCGTGATCTGGCCGCGCTCGGCGCGGACGTAGAGACCGGGCTTCATCCCGGCGCACTTGCCCCGGCAGCGCAGCGCCGTGTAGGCCGAGCCCTTGACGGTCACGATGGCGAGATCGGTGTGCAGTTCGTAGACGTCGCCCGGGTTCTTGCTGATGCGGCCGGTCACGGTGCGCACGCCGCCGTCAACCAGCGTGTAGACCGCGCGCCCGGGGCCGCTTTTCGGCAGGTTGAATTCGTCGACGCGCAGCACGGCCGGGCCCGGGATCGCGAACAGGGAATCGTCGTCGAACTGCACTTCGACCTTGCTCTGCGCCGTCACGCTGAGCGTGTCGCCGGCTTCGATCGGCAGTGCCGGTGCGACGGCGACCTTGTTGCCGGCGCGCTCGACCGACGCCTTGCCGTCTGCCGATGTCACGGTGCCGCCGGCACCCGCGTACAAGGGCAGGGCCAGGGCGGCGATGGCGAGGACGGCCGGAAGGTTAAGGGTCATGGGCGTCAAATCTACTCCAGAAGCAGGGTCACGTCGCGGCGGGAACAGGCGGCCCGCTTCGGCTCACGGACGAGCAGCTCAGCGTCACGGCCATCAGGCTGATCAGCGTGACCGCCACCGCCGGGATGCGCAGGGAGAAGTCGGTCAAGCCGTTGAGCGCCGCGCAGGCAACCGCCATGACGCCGGCAAAACCCAGGGCACAGGCCATCGGGTCGTTGCGGCGGCGGATGACCTGCAGGCCGTGCCACAGCACCAGCAGCGCCATCGCCGCCAGCAGCGCATAGCCCGGCACGCCCGTTTCGATCAGGAATTCGAGGTGGTCGTTGTGCGCGTGGTCGTACCAGGAGCGGATCGAGTCGCTGCGCTCGGGCGAGTAGGCGGCGGCAAAGGCCCCGAGGCCGGAGCCGGTCAACGCGTACGGGCGCCACAGCGGCGCGATCTCGGGCAGCGCATCGGCGCGCCCTTCGCTCTCCATGCTGGTCTGCTCGATGCGCTCGGCCAGCTTGTCGAGACCGTAGCGGTCGCTGACGATCCACAGGTCGATCACGAAGATGCTGATGAACAGCACGACCCCCGGCACGAAGTAACGGCGGTGGCGCAGCAGGACGTAGACGCTGCCGCACGCGGCCAGCGCGATGAAGAACGCGGCGTTGCCCATGCGCGAGCGGGTCAGCACCAGGGCGATGACGATGACGGCCAGCGCCACGCGCACGCGGAAGCGCGGCGACAGCGCGAGCTCGACCAGTCCGTCGATGGCATCGCGCCAGCTGTTCCAGGGCTTGGGGCGCAGGTCGGCGAGCACCAGCGCGACGCCGGCGGCGAGCGCCAGCCCAAGGTAGGCCGCGAAGTGGTTCTTGTTGACGAAGGTGCCGGTGGCGAAGCCGATGCCGTGCGCCTTGGCGTCGAGGAAGCCGATCTCCCATCCGGACAGGGTCATGACGATGCCGTAGAGCGCCTGGGCCAGGCCCGACAGCAGTAGCGCGAGCAGCAGCCAGCGCTGGCGGCGGCGCTGCTGCGCGCCGGTTGCCAGCACCAGCCAGAACACGCAGAACTGGGACAGGGTCAGCAGCCAGTGCTCGAAGGTCGTGCCCGGCAGCAGGCTGATCGTGCCGGGCGCAGTGCCGACGGCGCGCTCGAGCTGCGCATGCGCGTCGGCTGCGCGCGGCGAGAGCGCGGACAGGATCGCATCCGGCAGCGGCACCAGCTGCAGCAGGATCCATGCGCTCCAGCCGGCCCACAGCCAGAGCGCCACGCGGGCTGCCGGCGGCAGTGCCGGCAGCGTCACGCGGCCAAACGCAATGAGAGCGAGCTGCGCGACGGCGAGGAATGCCGCCGCGGCACCGAAAAATGCGGCCGCCATCGGCGCGCGGCTGCCCCAGGGCATCGGCAGCCACACCAGCAGCGCCAGCAGACCGAGGAAAACCCACTCGTCGCGCTGGCGTGCGGCGGCGCCGTTCACGGCTTGCTGCACCACGCCTCCTCGCCGAGCGTCGCGGCGTGCTGCGCGCAGAACGCGGTGCGCCAGCCGGCCTGGGCGATGTCCCGCAGGAACGCGTCGCGGTTGTGGTCCAGGTCCCAGCGCAGGGTCTGCTGCCACAGCTCGCGCAGCTCCGCCGAGCCGAAGCGCCAGTAGCTCAGGGCCATGCGCGAGACACTGTGGCGGACGGCCGGCGACGAGGGCGCGAGTTCGAGCGCGCGACGCGTGGCGACCGCCAGGCGCTCGTCGAACACGCCGTTGCGGGTGAGGGCCAGCGCGTATTCGGCCCACAGCACCGGGTCGGCGGCCGCGGTTCGCAGCGCCTTGCGGTAGGCCGCCTCGGTCGCGGCGAGGTTGCCGGCCTCCGCCTCGATCCAGCCGTGCAGCGCCGCGTGCGTGGCCGACCACGGCGCGAACGAGGAGGCGAAGGCCGCCGCGCGAGCGGCACGCTCATCCGGCAGCGCATCGAGCCGTTGCTCGGCGAAGCGATGGTAGATCGCCGCGGTGAAGGCGAGGAGGTTGAGCAGCAGCAGCAGCGCCGCGCCGGCGAGCGCCGGCCTGACCATCAGCCCTTGCCCGTTCCGGCGCCATAGCCGTAGCCATAGCCGTAGCCGTAGTAGTGCGTGCCGTAGGCCTGCACGTTGCGCCCGTCGACCTGGTTGAGAACGTGGCCCAGCAACGGCGCCTGCGCGCTGCGCAGCTGCTTGACCGCCGACAACACGGCGCGCAGGCCGGTCTGGCCGGCGTGGATCACGAACACCACGGCGTCCATGCGATTGGCGAGCACGAACGTGTCGCTGCCGGCGTGACAGGGCGCGGAGTCGAACACGATGCGGTCGTATTTGGGGGCCAGATCCTCGACCAGCTTGCGCAACGCCGCCGACGCGACCACTTCGGACGGGTTGGCCGGGACGGCTGCGACCGGCAGCACGTCGATGCCGCTCGGCGCGTGCCGGTACAGCGCCTTGTCGAGAGTCACCTCGTGGGTCAGCACCTCGATCAGCCCCGGCGCGTTCGAGGCAATCCCGAACATCTTCTTCAGCACCGGCGCGCGCAGGTCGGTCTCGATCAGCAGCACCTTCTCCATCTGGCCCAGCGTCACCGCGAAGCCCGCCGCGATCGAGGTCTTGCCCTCGCCGGCGAGCGCCGAGGTGAACAGGATTCGTTTCATGCGCTTGTCGACGTCGCTCAGGTACAGCGACGCGCGAATGCTGCGCACGCCTTCCGAGAATGGCGCGCGCGGCTCGTCCAGGCAGGTTGCCGGGACCGTGTCGCGGCTCGGGAACGGCGCCTTCGGCAGCAGGCTCAGCACCGGCATCTGGGTGGCGTGCTCGAGCTGCTCGATCGAGCGCACCGTCTCGCTGAGCACGTGCCGCAAGGCGATCAGGCCCAGCGCGATCAGCACGCCGCTCAACGTCCAGTTCAGCACCATGCCCCTGCGGTTGGGCTTGAACGGCGTCTTTGGCACCACCGCAGGGTCGATGATGCGTGCGTTGAAGTGGTCATAGCGGCTGGCCGCGCTGTCGGTTTCCTTGAAGCGCCGCAGGAACACGTCGTACAGCTCGCGGCTGGTCACGACGTCGCGCTCGAGCGCAGTCAGTTCGTAATCGCGCTCGTCGAGCTTGCGGATCTGGCTGCGGCCCGACTCGACCACCGACAGCAGCGCGCGCTCGGTCTCCGCGGCAATCTCGTACTCGGCCTTGACGCCATTGGCGGCGAGGCGCAGCGCCTCGTCGTAGGTGCGCCGGGCGCCGTCGAGGCGCGCCTGCGCCGTCGTCATCTGCGGGTGCTTGGCGCCGTAGCGCTCGCGCAACTGCTTGACCTCCTGGTCGGCCTGCACCAGCCCGTCGCTGGCGCGCTGCACCGGGTCGTCGAGCAGCAGCGCGCTGACCTCCTTGAGCTTCGCCGGGTCGCCCCCGGCCTGCTGGATCTTCCAGTAGGTGCTGCCGAGCTGGGCCTTCTTGGTCTGCGCCTCGCGCAGCCGGGCCGCGTTGTCGGTGAGCTCCTCCTCGTACAGCCCGCGCGAGCCGCCGACGTTCACGAGCTTGTGCTTCTCGCGGTAGGCCTGCAGCGCGCGCTCGGACACTTCGAGCTTGGCGCGCAGGTCGTCGAGGCGCTGGGTCAGCCAGCGCGTGGCGCGCTCGGTGGCCTGGAAGCGCGAATCGAGCCCGCTCTCGACGTAGGCGTCGCCCACGGCGTTGGCCAGCGCGGCGGCCTGCACCGGATTGGCCGATTCGATCGACACGCGTACCAGCTGCGTGCGGGGCAGCAGCTCCACCCGGACCTGTCCCTGCACCCCGTTGATTGCCGCATCGCGCAGCTGCTCGACCGGGATCATCGCCGGCGTGTCCTCCGAATCGGAGTCGCCCAGGAACGGCAGCCATTGCAGGCTGAACAGCCTGCCCAGGAAGGACCGCTCAGGGGCGGGCTGCGGCGTCGTCGGCGCCAGCCCCATCTTGTCGACCACGCGCCCGATCAGCTCGCGCGAGCGCAGCAACTCCAGCTGCGTGCCGTAGTACTCGTAGCTCGCGAAGCCCGGGTCGTAGACGTCCTGCACCGGTGCGACCCGGTCGGCCTGGGTTTCAAGCAGCACGGTCAGCGTCGCGCGGTAGATCGGCGTCGCCGAGAACGCGGCGACCGTGCCGAGCACGGCGAACAGCGCGCCCATCGCCGCGATCTGCCAACGGTACTGGTTGGCGATCCGCAGCATGTCCATGAGCTGCGGTCCGGTGGTTTCGGGCAGGGCTCCGGTGCGCAACTGTTGATTCATGGACTCAGCATACGCCCGATCAGAACAGGCTCTCCTCGACCACCAGCGTGTCGCCGGGGAGCACGGGCGAGTCCAACGCGACGCGGCGCCGCTTGATCGCCGGAGCGTCCTCGGCCTGCAGAAAAATCCCTCGTTCGGAGGCGAGGCGGGTCAGGCCCCCGGCCAGCGCCAGGGTCTTCTCGACCGTGAGGCCGGCGGTGTAGGGATACGCGCCGGGCCGGTTGACCTGGCCGGTCACATAGACCGGGCGGTACTGCACGACCGCGACGCGCACGTCCGGGTTCACGAGGTAACCGTTGGCCAGCCCGGTGGCCAGGTCCTTCGCCAGCTCGGAGGCGGTCTTGCGCAGGGCCGGCACTGCGCCCAGCAGGGGATAGCTCAGGCTGCCGGTGGCGTCCACGTCGGCTTCGATCGACAGTTCCGGCTCGCCGAAGACGTTGATGCGGACCCGGTCGCCGATGCCGAGCCGGTAGGCGGAAAGGTCGGCGGTGGTCGGCGGAGCTCCCGCGGAAGGGCGCCTGGTTTCGCCCTGGCAACCGGCCAGCAGCGCGCCGAGGACCAGCAGCGTCGCGAGGGCGCTGCTGCGGTCAGCCACCCAGGCGGACGCCGACGTAGGCAATGAAGCGTTCGAATTCGGAAGTGGAGTCATTCGAAGTGCGCGAGAAGGAATCCACCGACATGACCACCGTCAGGGACTGTGACAGCGTGCGGTCGACGCCGAGGCCGACATTATAGAGAGAGTCGGTACGCCCGAGTCCGACGAACTCGCTCTCGCCGCGGCTGACCCTGAGCTTGCTGCTGGTTCGTGCGCCCCAATACTGCGTCCAGCCCGCCGTCACGTCGCGCGTCAGGTTGACCTGCGTGTCCGTCCTGTAGCTTTCCTGCGACGCCCGCGAGGACTTCAGCTCGAGCAGCGTGCGCGCGCGCGGAGCCCAGTTCGCGCCGATTTCCCAGTCGAGGCCTTCTTCATTTTCGGTGGACTGGTCGAAGTCCCGCCGGTACACGCCAACGCGAACGTCGCCCGACGTCTTCGCGCTGGCCAGCCAGCGCAGCCCGGTGCGCACGCGGTATTCGTTGCCGGCGCGCGTGTCCACCGGGGTGAATTCGTGCTCGAAGCTGACGTTGCTGCGGACGAAGTCGAACAGCACGGAGGTCTTGGGGCCGATGTTGTAGAACAGTGCGTACTGCGCCGCGGTGGCCCGGTAGCCGAGGAAACGGGTCTGGGCTTCGTTGGTCTGGTAGGCCTTCGCCATCGTCGACAGGCCGACCTCGGCGTTCAGCACGGCCTCGGGCGATCCGTAGTGGAACAGCATGCCGGCCTGCGTGGCCTGCCAGATGTCCAGGTCGGCGTCGCGCACCAGGGCATTCTCGGTGCGGTTGATGCCGAACGGATCGTGCCGGCGCTCGAAGCCGGCGCGAACGTCGAGCCGGCCGCGGCGCGTGGCGAGCCACGAGATGGCGCCGTTGACGTTCACATCCTCATAGTCGTCGGCCGAGCCCGGTGTGTCGAAAGTGCCGACCTCACCAGCGAGCGAGCCCAGCAGGTTGAACTTGCCCTTGGCCGCCTTGTATTCGGCTTGCGGGGTGAGTACGGCCCCCATCGCAGAGGTACGCACCTCTGCGTCGGTGCCGTAATAGAAGTTGTCGGTGTAAACGCCGGACAAGCCGACGTCGGCAGACGCGCGCGAGGAGTCAAACCCCTCCTGCGCCGCTGCCGTCACACTGATGAGCGCCACGCATAGTGCGGCGCCCCTCGCTCCCCTTCGCAGCATTGCCATCCATCGGTACGTCCAGTGGTCCGCATTTGAGCATAAGTCGATGTTTTTGTCCCGGTTTTTCTGCGTTAGGCTGGGCGAAGCAGCCAGCGACGGGAGCCACGCGGAACGTGTGTGGAATCGCGGGAATTTTCGCGTATCACTACGCGGCCAATCCGGTCGACCGCGAGGAGCTCACGCGCGTCCGTGACCACATGGCCGCGCGCGGGCCCGACGGCGCGGCCGACTGGCTGGGCGCGGGCGGGCGCGTCGGGCTCGGGCACCGGCGCCTGGCGATCATCGACCTGAGCCCGGAAGCAGCGGGGCCGATGGCCAGCGCCGACGGCACGCTGGCCATCAGCTTCAACGGCGAGATCTACAACTACCGCGAGCTGCGCGCCGGGCTGGAGAAGCACGGCGTGCGCTTCCGCACCCAGTCGGATACGGAAGTGGTCCTGGAAATGTACCGGCGCCACGGCACGGCGATGTTCGAGCGCCTGCGCGGCATGTATGCCTTCGTCCTGTGGGATTCGCACGAGGAGCGGTTGCTGCTGGCGCGCGACCCCTACGGCATCAAGCCGCTGTACTACGCCGACGATGGCTGGACCCTGCGGGCGGCGTCGCAGGTCAAGGCGCTGCTCACCGGCGGCGGCATAGACACCGCGCCCGAGCCGGCTGGCGTCGCGGGCTTCTGGTTGTGGGGCCATGTGCCCGAGCCCTTCACCTTGTATCGCGCCATCCGCCAGCTCCCGGCTGGGCATTTCCTGTGGGTGGATCGCCTGGGTGCCGGTGCGCCGCAGCCGCACGCCTCGATCGCCGGCACGCTGGCCCAGGCGTCGCCGGCCAGCCACGGCGATGCTTCCGCCGAAGTGCGCGAAGCGCTGCTGGAATCCGTGCGCCACCACTTGGTTGCGGACGTACCGGTGGGGCTGTTCCTGTCGGCCGGGGTCGATTCGGGAACGCTGCTCGCTCTGATGAAAGAGTGCGGCTACCCCGACATC
>JBOICR010000114.1:0-5026 GCA_050740195.1 Nevskiaceae bacterium
CCAGGTAAGGTTCTTCGCGTTGCATCGAATTAAACCACATACTCCACCGCTTGTGCGGGCCCCCGTCAATTCCTTTGAGTTTCAACCTTGCGGCCGTACTCCCCAGGCGGGGAACTTAGCGCGTTAGCTACGACACCGATCCGCAGAGCAGACCGACGTCAGGTTCCCATCGTTTACGGCGTGGACTACCAGGGTATCTAATCCTGTTTGCTCCCCACGCTTTCGTGTCTCAGTGTCAGTTCAGGCCCAGGCGGTTGCTTTCGCCATCGATGTTCCTCCCGATATCTACGCATTTCACCGCTACACCGGGAATTCCGCCGCCCTCTACCGAACTCGAGCTTCCCAGTATCGACTGCAATTCCCAGGTTGAGCCCAGGGATTTCACAACCGACTTAGGAAGCCACCTACACACGCTTTACGCCCAGTAAATCCGATTAACGCTCGCACCCTCTGTATTACCGCGGCTGCTGGCACAGAGTTAGCCGGTGCTTATTCTTCCGGTACCGTCAAGGCCACACGTGTTAGGTGTAGCTTTTTCGTCCCGGCTTAAAGGGCTTTACAACCCGAAGGCCTTCTTCACCCACGCGGCGTCGCTGGATCAGGCTTTCGCCCATTGTCCAATATTCCCCACTGCTGCCTCCCGTAGGAGTCCGGACCGTGTCTCAGTTCCGGTGTGGCTGATCGTCCTCTCAGACCAGCTACCGATCGTCGCCTTGGTGGGCCGTTACCCCGCCAACTAGCTAATCGGACATAGGCTCATCTCAGAGTGTGAGGCCTTACGGTCCCCCACTTTGGTCTTTCGACATCATGCGGTATTAATCAGGGTTTCCCCTGGCTATCCCCCGCTCTAAGGCAGATTCCTATGTATTGCTCACCCGTCCGCCGCTCGCCGCCAGGGTTGCCCCCGCGCTGCCGCTCGACTTGCATGTGTTAAGCACGCCGCCAGCGTTCAATCTGAGCCAGGATCAAACTCTCCACTTAATTTAAAGGTAAGACTAAGTAGATTGGCACCTGAACCCCGGAGGGGGTCTTCAGTGCCGTCAGAGTTATCTTCAGGGCTCAATAAATTTAATTACTGGCCATGTTGATACTCCGGTAATGCTTGGCTTGCGCCGCGCATCCGGGAGCACCCACACAAATCACTTGCTTTTTATTAAAGAACAGGCTGCCACCGGGTTTCTCTTTGGAGTTCCCGGAGCAGCGGGGAGGCGCATTATAGGGAGGTTTGAATGGGTGTCAACACCCGTTAAAACACCAACTTACGCGGGGGTCTTCAGCTGCCGGAGCTTGGCAGACTTACGCACAGGTTTGTCCACTGTTGCATTGCAAAACCCCCAGAAACGCTGAGATTTTGACCATTGGCCCCTGCGGGAACAGCACGGGCCCCGAAGGACCCGTGCCGTGTCCAACAGCAGGACTTCGCAGCCCGCTCAGTCCTTTACCTTGATGCTCGCCTTGTTCTGCTCGTAAGTCGCATCGCCGACACCCTCGACCTTCTTGAGCTCCTCGGGCGCCTTGAACAGGCCTTTCTCGGTGCGATATTTCACGATCGCTTCCGCCTTCGCGGGACCGACGCCGACGAGCTCTTTGGCGAGCGTTCTCGCGTCCGCCGTGTTGATGTTCACGGCGCCGGCGAAAACGACTTTGCTGGCAAGCGCGAGGGCGACGCCCAGGAGTGCACGATTTGCGCGGATCATTTTTTCTTCTCCATTGTTGTTGTTGTTGTTATGGCTCCGTGCTTTGCGGAGCGCAGCCACCCTAGCGCAGCGGCGGAAAAATGCAAATTTCGACGCCCGCCGAAAACGGTCGCGCCTGAGCGCGCTCCTACAGCGTGACGCGCGCGTAGCGGCGCGGGCCGACCTGCAGCAGGTACGTCGCCCCCGGCTTGAGCACGAGCGAGCGATCCTCGACGCGCTGCTGGTCCACCTTGACGGCGCGCTGCTGGATCTGGCGGTTCGCGTCGGAGGTCGACGCGCACAGCCCGGCCTCCTTCAACACGCGCGGCAGCGGCAAGCCTTCGGGCGGCGCGGCGAGCTTCACTTCCGGGATGTCATCCGGCAGCGCGCCCTTCGAGAACTGCGCGACGAACGAGTCCCGTGCCCTGGCGCCAGCGCCGGGACCGTGGAAGCGATCGACGATCTCTGCGGCGAGCTCCATCTTGACGTCGCGCGGATTGGAGCCACCGTCGACGGATTTCCTCAGCCGCGCGACCTCCGCGAGCGGGCGGAACGAGACGAGGTCGAAATAACGCCACATCAGCGAATCCGAAATCGACATGACCTTGCCGAACATCTCGCCGGCCGGCTCGTTGACGCCGATGTAGTTGTTCAGCGATTTACTCATCTTCTGGACGCCGTCCAGCCCTTCCAGGATCGGCACGGTCATGATGCATTGGGGCCGCTGACCGTAGCTCTGCTGCAGCGCGCGGCCGACCAGCAGGTTGAACTTCTGGTCGGCACCGCCGAGCTCGACGTCGGCCTTCAGCGCGACCGAGTCGTAGCCCTGCAGCAGCGGATACAGGAACTCGTGCACTGCGATCGGCTGGTTGCCCTTGTAGCGCTTGCTGAAATCGTCGCGCTCGAGCATGCGCGCAACGGTGTATTGCGCCGCGAGCCGCACGATGCCTTCGGCGCCGAGCGCGCCAAGCCACTTCGAGTTGAACTCGACGCGCGTTCTTGCCGGATCGAGGATCTTCGAGACCTGCGCTTCGTAGGTCTTCGCGTTCTCGAGCACTTCCTCGCGCGTGAGCGGCTTGCGCGTCTCGTTCTTGCCGGTGGGATCGCCAATCATCCCGGTGAAGTCGCCGATCAGGAACACCACGTCGTGGCCGCGCTCCTGGAACGCGCGCAGGCGATTCAGCAGCAAAGTGTGCCCGAGGTGCAGGTCGCGCGCGGTCGGGTCGAAGCCCGCCTTGACCACGAGGCGCTGGCCCTTTTTCTCCGCCTCAATCAGCCGGTTACGAAATTCGTCCCGGGGCAGGATTTCGTCGGTGCCGCGCTCAATCTCTGCGAACGGCTGGGGACTGGACATGGGCTCAGGTCGGCGAAGGTTCAGGTTGCGCTCTAAGTAGCACCAAAAAACTCTTGCAAGATAAGGGATTTTATGGTCTTTTACGCGCCATCAGCGCCGCCAAAACCAGGTGCAATCCCGAAGCGGCGCGAACCTCGGCGAGGAGCCGCGGTCGGCCTGTTGTTTCTTTGCGTGGTGAGTTTTGATGCGTCTCGATTATAGCCCAGCCGAAACCGCAGCCCGCCCGGCCGCCCGACGCTCGTTCCTCGTCGCGGCGCTGGTGCTGGTGTCGGTCGGCGCGCTGATGAGTGAAGCCGCCCTGCGCGAGGTCGAAGCGCCGCCGCCGGCGGTCCCCGCCGTGGCGCTGGCCACGCTGACGGCGGATGCGCCCGTCCCGGAGACGCTGGTCACGCCGCCGCCGAGTCCGTGGGTCGCGGTGACGATCAAGTCCGGCGACACGCTTTCGAAAGTTTTCGACGCCCAGGGACTTCCGGTCACCGACTGGGTGCAGATCGTCGGCATGGGCGGCGACGGCAAGCGCCTGAAACAGCTGAGGGCCGGCGACGTGCTCCACCTGCGCAAGGGACCCGAAGGGCTGCAGGAGCTGACCTACCTGCTCGACGAAGCGCGCACGCTGCAGGTCAGCCGCACCGACACCGGATTCGAGAGCATCGTGCTGACGGCCGAGATCGAGCATCGCCCGACCTACGCGATGGGCCGCATCACCGACTCGCTCTATCAGTCGGGCGTCGCCGCCGGCCTGCCGGACAAGCTGATCATCGAACTGGCCGACATCTTCGGCTACGACATCGATTTCGTGCAGGACATCCGCGTCGGCGACCGCTACACCGTCATCTACGAGGAGCTGTACAAGGACGGCAAGAAGCTTCGGGCCGGCGACATCCTTGCGGCCGAGTTCATCAACCAGGGCCAGTCGCTGCGCGCCGTGCGCTACACCGACCCGCAGGGCAACGCCGGCTACTACGCGGCCGGCGGCCAATCGCTGCGCAAGGCGTTCCTGCGTACGCCGCTCGACGTGTTCCGTGTCAGCTCGAACTTCAGCCGCGGCCGCTACCATCCCGTGCTGAGCCGCATCCGCGCACACCTCGGTACCGACTATGCCGCGTCGCCCGGCACCCCGATCAGGGCGACCGGCGACGGCCGCGTGACGTTCATGGGCTGGAAAGGGGGCTACGGGCGCGCAGTGGTCCTGAGGCACGGCTCGTCGTACGAGACGCTGTACGGCCACATGTCGCGCTTCCGTTCGGGGCTCGGCTACGGCAGCCGCGTGCAGCAGGGGCAGGTCATCGGCTACGTCGGCAGCACCGGGCTCGCAACGGGACCGCACCTGCACTACGAATTCCGCGTCAACGGCGTGCACCGCGACCCGCGTCGCGTGATCCTGCCGCGCTCAAGCGCCCTGCCGCGCCAGCACGTCGAGCACTTCAAGGCCTCGTCGGCGCCGCTGATGGCGCAGATCGATGCCCTGAATCGCTCTCAGGTCGCGCAAGCGAACTGATCCAGGGGCGCCGGGGATGACCGAGCTTTACCTCGGGCTGATGTCGGGCACCAGCATCGACGGTGTCGACACCGCACTTTGCGAGATGCGCAACCGCCGCTTCCTGCGCGTGGTCGGCTCGCAGAGCCACCCTTATGGCGCGGGCTTGCGCGACGAGTTGCTTGAGCTCCAGCGCAAGAAGCCGGCCGTGACGCTCGAGACGCTCGCGCGCATGGACCACGCCGTCGCGAAAACCTTCGCCGACGCCGCGATGGCGCTGCTGCGCGAGGTCGGGTTGACGCCGGCCGAAGTGAAGGCGCTCGGCTCGCACGGCCAGACCGTTTTCCACGACCCCGCCGGCGTACGCTCGTCGCTGCAACTCGGCGATCCGTCGCTGATCGCCGGACTGACCGGCATCACGACGGTGGCCGATTTCCGCCGCGCCGACATTGCGCGCGGCGGACAGGGCGCGCCGCTGGTGCCGGCGTTCCACCATTCGGTGTTCGCGTCGGATTGGGA
>JBOICR010000115.1:0-6526 GCA_050740195.1 Nevskiaceae bacterium
AGATCGGCGGCATGCTGGTCGTGACCGGGCCCGACGCGGTGGAGAAGGCGACCGTGTGCGCCGACATCATCTTCAAGCGCATGGAGATGTACGGGCTGAAGATCCCGCAGCAGGACCGCTTCGTCGAATTCGTCGGCACCAACGTCACCTACAAGGGCATCGTGCCGCCGCCGCCGCAGCCCAGCGAGATCATCTTGCGCATCGGCGCCAAGGGCCAGGACAAGAAGCTGCTCGAATTCCTCGGCCGCGAGCTGGCGCCGCTGGTCACCGGCGGGCCGCCGGGCGTGACCGGCTTCGCTGCCGGCCGGCCGAATGCGAGCGAGATCGTCGGCTACTGGCCGGCGCTGATCGACAAGCAGAAAGTCGGCACTACCGTAACGGTGGAGGAGATCTGACGTGGCGCGCGTGAAGCTGATGGACATCGCCATCGCTCGCTCGGGCGACAAGGGCGCCGGCAGCAACGTCGGCGTGATGGCCAACACGCCGGCGATCTACGAATTCCTGCGCGAGCACCTGACCGTCGAGCGCGTGAAGCAGCATTTCCGCGAGATCAACTTCGGCAAGGTCGACCGCTACGAGGCGCCGAACCTGCGCTCGCTGAATTTCATCCTGCACGACTCGCTCGGCGGCGGCGGCACCGAGACCCAGAAGACCGATGCCCAGGGCAAGGTCCACGGCCTCGCCATGCTCCACATGGAGCTCGACGTGCCGGACAAGCTCCTCTGATCCTCGACCGCCTCCGCAAGCAAGCCGCGGCGAATCCTCGCCGCGTGCTGCTGCCCGAGGCCCAGGACCCGCGCGTGCAGGAAGCCGCGCGCATGCTCGCGGCGGACAAGCTCGCGATCCCGGTGCTCCCCGGCGCGCCCGAGCTGGCGAGGTTCGAGGGGCGCGTCGACGACATGCTGGCCATCGTGCTGGCCAAGCAGGGCGTCGAGGCGGTGGAGCAGGCGCGCAAGGATCCGCTGCAGCGCGCCGCGGTGATGCTCAAGCTGGGTGCAGCGGATGCCGCGGTGGCGGGCTCGATCGCAACGACCGCGCACGTGCTGCGCTGCGGCTTGCGCGGCGTCGGCCTCGCGCCGAACACCAAGCTGGTCTCGAGTTTCTTCCTGATGGAGCTGCCCAGTTCTGACAGCGGGCCTGACAGCGGGCGCGTGATGACCTACGCCGACTGCGCGGTCGTGCCGGACCCCAACGCCGAGCAGCTCGCGCAGATCGCCATCGCCAGCGCGGCCAGCCACCAGCGCCTGACCGGCGAGACGCCGAGGGTCGCGCTGCTGAGCTTCTCGACGCGCGGCTCGGCCGAACATGCGCGCGTCAGCAAGGTGCGCAGCGCGCTGGAGATCGCGCGCCGGCTGGCGCCGGACCTCGCCATCGATGGTGAGCTGCAGTTCGACGCGGCCTGGGTCCCGGAGATCGCCGCGCGCAAGGCGGCGGACTCGAAGGTGGCCGGGCAGGCGAACGTCTTCGTGTTCCCGGACCTCGACGCCGGCAATATCGCGTACAAGATCACCGAGCGCCTCGGCGGCGCCACCGCGGTCGGCCCGATCCTGCAGGGGCTGGCGAAGCCCTGGATGGACCTGTCGCGGGGCTGCGAGGCGGCGGACATCGTGAACACGGCCGTAGTGGCTTCGGTCCTCAGCTAAGATTGTCATCAAATGACCGTCCAGCGCGAAGTAATGGAGTACGACGTCGTCATCGTCGGCGGCGGCCCTGCCGGGCTGTCCGCGGCCTGTCGCCTCAAGCAGAAAGCGGCCGAGGCGGGCAAGGAGCTCAGCGTCTGCCTGGTCGAGAAAGGCTCCGAGGTCGGCGCGCACATCCTGTCCGGCGCGGTGTTCGAGCCGCGCGCGCTGAACGAGCTGTTCCCCGACTGGAAGGCCAGGGGCGCGCCGCTCAAGACCGAAGTCACACGCGACGACGTCTATTTCTTCCTGGGCGGGAAGCGCGCCGTAAAAGTGCCGAACCTGTTTGTGCCGAAGACCATGCACAACGAGCACAACTACATCATCTCGCTCGGCAACCTGTGCCGCTGGCTCGGCCAGCAGGCCGAGGCGCTCGGCGTCGAGATCTATCCGGGCTTCGCCGCGGCCGACGTGATCATCGACGACCAGAACGTCGTGCGCGGCGTGGTCATCGGCGATATGGGCGTCGCGCGCGACGGCAAGCACAAGGATGGCTACACCGCTGGCATGGAACTGCGCGGCAAGTACACGTTCTTCGCCGAGGGTTGCCGCGGGCACCTCGGCAAGCGCCTGATCGCGCACTACAACCTCGCGCGCGACGCCGACCCGCAGCACTACGGACTCGGGCTCAAGGAAATCTGGCAGGTCGACGCGGGCAAGCACGAGCCGGGTCTGGTGGTGCACGGCGCCGGCTGGCCGCTCGACAACGCCAACCCCGGCGGCTCGTTCCTCTACCACCTCGAGGACGGCAAGGTCGTGGTCGGGCTGATCGTGGACCTTTCCTACAGCAATCCGTATCTCTCGCCGTTCGACGAGTTCCAGCGCTTCAAGCACCACCCGGTGATCGCCAAGTACCTCGAAGGCGGCAAGCGCGTCGCCTATGGCGCGCGCGCCATCACCAAGGGCGGGTTGAACTCGCTGCCGAGGATGGTGTTCCCGGGGGGCGTGCTGATCGGCTGCGACGCCGGCACGCTGAACTTCGCCAAGATCAAGGGCAGCCACACCGCGATGAAGTCCGGCATGCTCGCCGCCGACGCCGCCGCCGACCATCTGTTCGCGGGCGGCGCGGGCGGCGACGAGCTGACCGCCTACGTCGGCGCGTTCCGCACCAGCTGGCTGCACAAGGAGCTGCACGGCTCGCGCAACTTCGGCGCCTGGTTGCACAAGCTCGGCGCGATCATCGGCGGCGCGATCAACTACATCGAGCAGAACTGGCTCGGCGGCAACGCGCCGTGGACCGTGCACGACCGCACGCCCGACCACGAATGCCTGGTGCCGGCCGCGCAGGCCGCGCGCATCGACTACCCGAAGCCGGACGGCAAGCTGTCGTTCGACAAGCTGTCGAGCGTGTTCCTGTCGAGCACCAACCACGAGGAGGACCAGCCGGTCCACCTCAAGCTGGCCGATCCCTCGATCCCGATCACGAAAAACCTGCCGCTGTACGACGAGCCGGCACAGCGCTACTGCCCGGCCGGCGTGTACGAGGTCGTCCGCACGGACGGCACGCCGCGCTTCCAGATCAACGCGCAGAACTGCGTGCATTGCAAGACCTGCGACATCAAGGATCCGGCGCAGAACATCACCTGGGTCTCGCCGGAAGGCAGCGGCGGCCCCAACTACGCGAACATGTAGGCCATGGAAGCGGTCGCCCGGGCGTCACACGCGGCGCCCGACCGGCACTCGCGGACGCTCAAGGCCCGGAAGATCGAGCGCCTGCTGGGTCCCGGCGTGCTGCGGGACGGGGCGGCGCTGCTCGACATCGGCGCGGGCTCGGGCTGGATCGCGGCCTACTTCGGGCGCCATCCGCGGTACCGGCTGGCGGTGTCGGCGGTGGACGCCAGCGACGAGCGGGTCGAGAAGGACGGCTATGCCTTCCGGCAGGTCACCGGGACCGCCTTGCCGTTCGCCGACGCGAGCTTCGACGTCGTGCTGTCGAACCACGTGATCGAGCACGTCGGCAGCGAGGCCGACCAGCTGGCGCACCTGGCCGAGGCCCGGCGGGTGCTGCGCCCCGGCGGGACGCTGTACCTGGCCGTGCCGAACCGCTGGAGTTTGGTCGAGCCGCACTATAGGCTGCCGTTCCTGTCGTGGCTGCCGGCCGTCCTGGCCAGCGCCTTCGTCCGGGCGACCGGGCGGGGCCGCTGGTACGACTGCCGCCTGCTGGGCCCGCTGCAGGCACGCCGCATGTTGCGCCGCGCGGGCCTGGCGGCGACCGACATCAGCGCGGAAGCGCTGGTCGCGATGATGGAGCTGGAACGGCCGGGTGCGGCCTGGGCGGTACGGGTTGCGGGTTGGATCCGGCGTTGGGGCGCCGGCGCGTTCGGACTGCTGTCACCGACGCTGATCTTCAGGGTGAAGGCTTAACAGGACCATGGATTTCGGGATCATCGGGTTGCTCGTCGTCGCGGCCGCCGTCGCCGGCGCGGCGTTCTTCGCGCGTCCGCGCAAGGTGCTGCCGCTGGAAGAGCTGCTGATGAGGCTGCATTCGATCCAGAACGACGCCCAGCTGACCGCCGCGCAGAAGCTGCACCTGGCGGAGATCGCCTACGGCGGTTTCGCGACCAGCGTGGTGTCCGTGATCGGCGGCGTCGAGGACGTGTTCCCGGCCGCATCGATCGTGATGAAGACTTCGTCACGCGCGCTGCCGCTGATTGGCATCGAGCTCCACCGCGTCTCGCCCGAGGAGCTGCGCGCGTTCGACAAGGGCAAGGCCGTCACGCTGCGCGTGCGCCTGCCGTCGTGGTCGCGCTACTCGGACGTGGTCGGGCTGCCGGCCGGCTTCCGCGACGCCCGGCTGTTCTACTCCGGCCGCTGGTACGGCGTGAAGAGCACCTACCGCGTGCGCGACCCCAACGAGCCGCGCACCGGCGAGCACCCGCTCGACCAGCCGAAGCCGGCGATGAAGACCGGCGAGTTCAAGGCGCTGCCGCGCGGACCGGGACCGAAGACCGGCGAGTTCCGGATCCCGAGCACCGGAGCCAAGACGATTGAGATCAAGATCGGCCGTCCGGACGATCCCAAGAGGAGTCAATGAAAGCACTCGTCAGTGTCAAGCGCGTGGTGGACTTCAACGTCCGCATCCAGATCAAGCCGGATGGCTCCGGCGTCGTCACCGACGGCGTCAAGCACGCGATGAATCCGTTCGACGAGATCGCGATGGAGGAAGCGGTGCGCCTGAAGGAGAAGGGCAAGGTCACCGAGATCGTCGCGATCACGATCGGCGGCGCCAAGTCCGAGGAGACGCTGCGCACGGCGCTGGCGTTCGGCGCCGACCGCGCGATCCACATCAAGGAAGAAGGCGAGGTGCAGCCGCTGACGGCGGCGCGCGCGCTGGCCGCGGTCGTGAAGAAGGAATCGCCGCAGCTCGTGCTGCTGGGCAAGCAGGCGATCGACGACGACAACAACCAGACACCGCAGATGCTGGCGGCACTGCTCGACTGCGCGCAGGCGACGTTCGCCTCGAAGGTCGAGGTGGACGGCAACAAGGCCAGGGTCACGCGTGAGATCGACGCGGGCCTCGAGACGCTGGAAATCGACCTGCCGGCCGTGGTGTCGGTGGACCTGCGCCTGAACGAGCCGCGCTACCTCAAGCTGCCCGACATCATGAAAGCGAAGAAAAAACCCGTCGAGGCCGTCACGCTCGCCGACCTCGGCGTGCAGGCGGCGGCGCCGGTCAAGCACGTCAAGACCGCGAACCCTCCGGTGCGCGGCAAGGGCGTGGTGGTGAAGACCGTGGATGAGCTGCTGGCGGCGCTGAAGCAGAAGGGGCTGGTCTGATGGGCAAGATCCTGATCGTCGCGCAGCATGCCGGCGGCAAGCTCAACGCCGGCACGGCCAAGGCGGTGAGCTGCGCGCAAGGCATAGTTGGAAAAGCGGGCGGCGGCGAAATCGAGATCGCGGTGTTCGCGACCAGCGGCGCAGCGGTCGCGGCCGAAGCGGCCAGGCTCGCCGGCGTCAAGGCCGTGCTGCAGGTCGACAACCCGGCCAACGACCACAACCTCGCGGCTGTCGTTGCGCCGCAGGTCGCGGAACTGGCCAAGGCCCGCGGCAGCTCGCACGTGCTCGCCGCCGGCAGCACCTTCGGCAAGGACCTGATGCCGCGTGTGGCCGCGCTGCTCGGCGTGCCGCAGGTCTCCGACATCATGCTGGTGCACGCGCCGGACAAATTCGACCGGCCGACCTACGCCGGCAACGCCATCGTCACCGTCGAGACCACCGCATCGCCGGTGGTGGCGACGGTGCGCATGGCCTCGTTCCAGGCGGCCGCGGCGGGCGGCTCGGCCGGCGTCGAGAAAGCATCGACCTCGGCGAAGCTGCCGACGCACACGCGCTTCGTCGGTATCGAGTCGCACAAGAGCGAGCGCCCCGACCTGCAGTCGGCCGCGCGCGTCGTCTCGGGCGGCCGCGCTTTTGCCAGCGGCGAGAACTTCACCAAGCTGCTGCTGCCGCTGGCCGACAAGCTCAAGGCCGGCGTCGGCGCCTCGCGCGCGGCGGTGGACTCCGGCTACGTGCCGAACGACTGGCAGGTGGGGCAGACCGGCAAGATCATCGCGCCGGAGCTGTACGTCGCCATCGGCATCTCGGGCGCGATCCAGCACCTGGCCGGGATCAAGGACGCGCGCACCATCGTCGCCATCAACAAGGATCCGGAAGCGCCGATCTTCGAGGTGGCCGATCTCGGCCTGGTCGGCGACCTGTTCCAGATCCTGCCCGAGCTGACCTCGAAGCTTTGACCTACCGCTCGGTCTTCAAGCCCGGCCTGTTCGCCGGCCAGACCATCGTCGTTACCGGCGGCGGCTCCGGCATCGGCCGCTGCACCGCGCACGAGCTCGCCAGCCTCGGCGCGT
>JBOICR010000116.1:0-6616 GCA_050740195.1 Nevskiaceae bacterium
TGGTCGTCGTCGCCGACGCAGAACACGATGCCGGAATCTCCCGCCAGCACTTTCAGCCAGAGGTACTGCAGCGTGTTGGTGTCCTGGAATTCGTCGACCAGGATGTGCCGGAAGCGGCGGCGGTAATGCGCCTGGATCTCGGACACGTCGCGGCACAGCTCGAAGGCGCGCAGCAGCAACTCGGCGAAATCCAGCAGCCCGGCCTGGTCGGCCGCCGCCTGGTAGGCGGTGTAGATCCGCAGGAACGTGCGCTGGGCGAAGTCGCCGCTGTCGGCCAGGTGCTGCGGCCGCTTGCCGTCCTCTTTCTGGTTGTTGATGAAGGCGGCAACGCTGCGCACCGGCCACTGCTCCTCGCCAATCTCCAGCTGCTTCATGACGCGCTTGATGAAGCGCTGCTGGTCGTCCGAATCCATGATCTGGAAGTTCTGCGGCAGCTTTGCCTCCTTCCAGTGCAGGCGCAGCAGGCGATGGGCGAGGCCGTGGAACGTGCCGACCCACAGCGCGCGCACCGGCAGGTTGATCAGCTGCTCGAGGCGGCCGCGCATCTCGGCGGCGGCCTTGTTGGTGAAGGTGACCGCCAGCACCGAGTGGGGCGAGACGTTCTCCATCGCCACCAGCCAGGCGAGGCGGTGCACCAGCACCCGCGTCTTGCCGGAGCCGGCGCCGGCCAGCACCAGCCGGTGCTCCGGCGGAGCCGTGACGGCTTCTTTCTGGGCGGGGTTGAGGGAACCGATGAGGGGCGTGACGTCCACGCCGTATTTTAGTTCTTCTCGCTCTTGCCGGGCGCGATGCGGTATGCCACCTGCCTCTTCGCCCCGGCCTGGACGTTCAGGAAATAGGCCTCACCCGAGCGCATCACGGCGAGCGACGCCTCCTCCGTGCCGAACGGCAGCAGCACCTCGGACAGCAGCAGCCCGCGCTCGGTGTCCCACAACGACAGCACGTCGCCGGTTACGGCGGCGAGATAGCGCCAGGAGTGCACGAACAGGCAGTCGAGCACTTGCGAGGTGCCGCGGTGCTCCCGGGGCTTGCGGCCGAGTTGGCGCGTGTCGAATACCGTGATCTCGCGCTGCTGGGCGAGGTCGACGAGATGCACGCGCGAGCCGTAATGCATCTCCGAACCGCGCGGGCCGCGCGCCAGCTGGTTCAGCGATCCGCCGACCACGCCGACGTCGCCACCCGGGGCGCGGTCGGCGCAGGTGGCCTTCTCGAAAGTGTTGCGCCGGTTTTCCATCGGGGCGAGGGCGACGTAGTCGGCCGCCAGGTCCCGCGGCGCGCGCGGCACGGCGGTGGCCTGTGCCGGCACGGCTACCGGGCCCTCGAGCAGGAACTTCATCGCCCGCGGGCTGGCCGGCTGGGCGACCTCGAGGCCGAGCGAGCCCGCCGCTTCGTCGATCGCGCGCTGCAGCGCGTTGAGCAGCGCGGCCTGCGCGGTGAGGCCGTCCGAAGGCGGGCGCCCCGGCGCGCCCATCGGGAACGACACCTGCGACTGCACCCTGGCGTTCTCGTCGACCAGGCGCACGTCGGCCTGGGCCGTGGCCGAGAAGAAGCCGCCGGGTGCCGGCTGGCTGTCGGCCGAGAGATACACGCGCACGATGCCGTCGAGCTGGTAGCTGCCTGCGTTCCTGACGAAGTCGTCGGCCGTGACGAAGTAGCCCGGGTCCTCGAGTTTCTTCCAGATGCCCTTGATCTTCTTCACCTCGTCGCGGTCGCTGACCTCGACGCCGTTGTCGTTGAGGATCTGCTCGAGCCGCGCTTGCGCGCTGCCGGCGAGGTTCTTCGCATCCGGGCTCGTCGCATAGACCATCACGGCGACATGCGTCAGGGGCATGCGCGGGTTGACCGGCGCGGACTCGTCCTGCGCGAGCGCCGGCAGCGTGGCGCCGAGCATCAGCAGCAGAATTCCCCGCTTCGCCCGGAACGGCACCCGCGCTATTCCTTGGCCGCGTAGTGCGCGGATGCGCGGTCGCGGAAGCGCCGGCTGGCCTGGATGCCGATGACGTCCATCGCCATCTCGCCCGACACCGGGTTCCAGCCGCCGATGCCGGTGTAGCTGTCCGCGAACTCGGGCGTGCCGGCGTCGAGGACGTAAGTCTTGACGTCGCCCTTGAACTGCCAGTCCTTGCCCATCGGGTTGTCCGGATTCTTGCGCGAGGCCAGCGCGCCGCTGGCGAAGAACACCAGCGTGAGGCCCTCGCCGCCCGGCGCCCTGGCGCAGCCGCGCGCACAGGACTCGGCGATCGTGGCCGCGGCCGCCGGTGCCAGCTCGTTGGACTCGACGCGCGCCGCGCCGCTTTCGGTCAGCAGGCTGGTGATGTCGGCGCAGGCGCGGTTCCAGTGCTCGGCCTTCGCGCCAGCTTTGTAGACACAGACCAGGCTGACGTCGCGGCCGTACGCCAGGCGCCGCAGCGCGCTGACCTGCTGCTGCGCCGGCGAGCACGAGAGCTCGGCGACGCGCGCGCCGGCCCGCGACTGCCAGTCGGCGGTGGCGCGCCGCTGCAGGTCCTGCATCAGGCGGCGCGCCTCGCACGGGTTGCCGGCCTGGGTCTCGAACTCGGCCAGTTCCCACATCGCCTGCTCGGGCCAGAACTCCGGCTTCTTGCCGAAAGCCACGCTCGCGGACACCTTGGTCAACAGCTCGCGCGCCGGCAGCGCCAGGCGCGCCTGCTCGGCCACGTCGCGCGTCAGGCGCGCCTGCTGCAGCAGCTCCTGCGCCTGGCGGAAATCCTTGTCGTTCATCTCGAAGCGGCCGCGCGCGTTGGCCAGCACGATCGTCAAACGCTTGGCCAGCGTGTCGAAGTACTCACGCGTCGCGCCGTCGCGCGCCCGCGAAAAATCCACGTTCGGGACCAGCGCGCGCGCCTGCTCGAGCGCGCGCTCGCGATCGGCCAGCGGCACCGTCGCGTCCTCGACGGCGCGGAAGAATTCGCGCAGCCGCTGCAGCCTCACGACCGCCTCCTCGACCTTGACGTGCACCCAGATCACGCAGGCCTTGGCGTCCATCCAGGTCTCGTCGGCCTGCACGTCGGCGAGCTCGGCCTCGGTGCGGGTCCGGGTCACCGATTCGGCCTCGGTCCGCGTCTGCAGCTGGCCGCCACTGTCCTGCGCTGTCTCGCGCAGGTTCAGCTCGCTGCGCACCGAGACGCGGATGCCGCTGGCGAGATCGCGCAGCGCCGCCTGCTTGGCCTGCGCCATCTGGTCGTTGATCGCCAGCAGTCCCTTCTGGGCCTGGCCGACGCCGGTGTACCAGCCTGCGGGCGCGACGTTGCGCGTCACCCATTCGGGCTGCGGGCCGCCGCTGAACTCGGGGCACCTCGTGGCCGCCTCGGCGGCCGGCGCCAGCAGCACCGCAAGCGCCAGCAGCGCCAGCACCGGTTTCATGGCGGATCCGTGCGGATCAGTTGCCGGAGCCGCCGGAGAAATCCTTGTACAGCGCCTCGCTCGCCGCCGGCGCGAGGTTAGCGCCGGAGGCCTGCACGATCTGGTCGTAGGCCTGGCGCGTCTGGGCGCGATCCACCCTGACCATCGCGCACAGGTTGCGCTCGCCGTTCACCTCGACGTACTCGACGCGCGCGGGCGCCAGTCCGGTCAGCGTCTGCTCGGCGATCTGCTTGGACACGCTCTCGAACGCGGTTTGCAGGCCGCGCGATTGCGCCGGCTTCTCGGCGCCGGCCGGGGCGTTGGTCTCCTCGGTCAGGCGCGTGTAGGTCTTGTCCATCGCGGCGACCCGCAGCTCGATCTGCTTGGCGACTTCGGCGCGCGCCTTGGCAACCGCGATCTGGCGGTCGAGCGACAGGTTGCCCGAGTCCTTCACGCACTCGGTCGCGGCAAAGCCGCCCTCGGCAACGGGCTTCATGATCCAGTCGGGCGGCTGGCTCGCGCATCCGGCGAGCGCAACAGCGGAAAAGACGCAAAGAACGGCAGCTTTCATGGTGGGCTTCATGGTGGGTTCCCTGGGCGCGGTGCGCCGCATAGAGTAACGCCCGCGGGCGCCCCGATGGAAGCCGGAGTGACAAGCACGCCGCATCCGGAGTAGATTCACCGGGCAGCACAACCAGGGGAACACCATGCACAAGCCGTGGATTGCGCTAACCGCAGCCCTGCTGCTCGCGTCGCCCGGCGTCTACGCCGCCGGCATCGGCAAGGGCGATTTCGAAGCCGGCCTCAGCATCTCGATCAGCCAGACCGAGATCGACATCGAAGGCTTTGGCACTACCGACAGCGACACGGGCATCATCGAGCTCAGCGGCGGCTATTTCTTCAGCGACCAGCTGCAGTTCCTCCTCTCGCTGTCGGAGGTCATCTCGTCGGACTTCACCTACGGCACCCTGGCGCCCGGCGTCGACTGGATGTTCGTCACCGGCGGCAGCACCGTCGTTCCGTTCGCCGGCGCTGCGTTCGCGCTCGGCCTGCAGGACAACCCGACGGACTACCTCGAAGTGCACGGCGGCGTGAAGTATTTCTTCCGGGAAGACACGAGCGTCGAGGCCAGGCTGAGCTACGCGAGCCCGACGGACAGCGCTTTCGACGCGTACACCGACCTCACGGTCGGCATCAACATCTACTTCTGACCACGGAACCGGGAGAATCCATGAAGAACACGACTCGCGTTTCCGTGATCGCCGGCCTCGTGCTGGCCCTCGCCTGCGGCGCCGCGCTGGCGCAAACCAGGAAACCACCCGCCGCGAAACCGGCGCCGGTCGACACCAGCTCCGGCGGCATCGGCCGGGGGGACATCGAACTCGGCTTCTTCGGCAACCTGAACGACAGCGACGCGGGCACGCTGCTGCTGGTCGGAGCCTCGGCCGGCAGGTATATGACGGACCAGCTGGCGCTGCGGGTGACCGCCGCGGTGGCATTCGCCGACACGGCCGGAATCTCGACCTTCATCTTCTCGCCGTACGTGTCGGGCGAGTACCAGTTCCCGATCCGCGGCACGCCGCTGGTGCCCTATGCCGGCGCCGGCCTGGGTCTGTTCCTGCTGAGCAACGACACCTTCTTCGTCTACAGCGTGTTCGCGACCCCGGTGGCCGGCGTGAAGTACTTCCTGAACGAGCGCACCTCGGTCGAGTACGCGCTGAGCTATCAGGTGCCGGTGGTCGGTGGGGCCTGCGACGACATCGACTGCTACGACGTCGATGTGACGACGCTGCAGAACACCGTTCGGCTGAACATCTACTACTGAGCGGCGCGGAACTCCGCCTCGAAGCTGCGCAGCTGCTTGCGGTCGACCAGGATGCCGCCGAACGCGCGCCGGCAGCCGTCGATGCGCTTGCTCCGCGCCACGCCGTTCCACAGCAGCGCGCCGTCGCCCGGCTTGCCGTCCGCCACCATCCGCAGCAGCAGGCCCTCGGCCGCCTCCGGCACGTAGCCGGCGCGAGCCGCGTAGATCAGGCCCCAGTAGTCGGCCTCGAGCTCGTCGCGGTCGTTGTTCTCGCGCACGAAGTACTCGTGGACCTGGTCGGCGAGTTCGGACAGCTCGTTGGCGGTGCGCACGTACTTGTCGTCGGTGCGCTCGTCCCAGGCCAGGTCCGACTCCATCTCCGCGAAGGCGTCGCTTTCTTGCACGCGCGCCTCGTCGCTGCCGATTTTCTTCAGGCCGTGCTGGAACGCGACGTGGGCGATCTCGTGGCCGATGAAGAACGCGAACTCGGCCTCGCTCTGCATTTTCGCCAGCGCGCCGGCCGAGACGAACACGATGCCGTTGGGCGAGACAAAGCCCTTCGGCTCGCGGCTGTCCAGGACGTAGACGCGCACCGGCAGGTCGTAAGCGTGCGAGCTCTCCGCCACCAGCGTGGCGACGTAGCTGAGATAGGTCTCCAGCGCCGGGTTGCGCCGCAACCCGTCCTGGCGCGCGACGAACGCAGTCAGCGCCGCGCCCAGCTTGTCGGACTCGGGATCGCCCACCGGCGCCGGCGGATCGAGCGGCAGGCGGCGCTTGAATGATTCCCAGTCGCGGCCCTTGAAGCGCGCCGCCACGAACGCCTGGTACCCGTCGGCGTCGAACGCCGCCGATTCCCACAGCGCCGGGTCGACCTCGGCCGCCTTCCCGCCGCGGTGCGCGGCGTATGCCGTCGAGAAGCCGCGCACGCCGAGCGTGACCGCGGTGCGGCTCAGGTATTTCGGCCGGTCGCGCTGGTCGAGCATGCTGGTGAGGCTGCGCAGCAGGCTCTTCGACACGGAGCGGAAGACCTGGCCCGGCGAGGCCGAGCGCTGCTCGGTTTCGAGCGCGTAGGCCGGGATCCATGCCGGCTTCTTCGGCTCGACTTCGGCAAGGATCCACGTGCCGCGCCGCTCGGTGATCCTGACGGTCGCGCCGGCCAGCACGCGAGCGCCGGCGCCGTAGTACGCGCCGGGCCCGGTGCGACTGTCGACCGGCGTGACGATGCGCACCGCGTCCGTGCCGGCCGCGGAGGCGGCACCGGCGAGCAGGGCGGCGGCGAGGCCGAGGGTAAAGCGGGTTGCGCGTGTGTCCATGGTTCTCCCTTCAGACCCCGCTGGAATCGCCCGACGGCGGCAGCGGCCGGGCCGCGACGTTCCGGGCGCGCACCCGCAGGTTGATGATCTCGACCCCGACCGAGAACGCCATTGCGAAATAGATGTACCCCTTCGGGAT
>JBOICR010000117.1:0-6916 GCA_050740195.1 Nevskiaceae bacterium
GGCCGCGGCCGCGGCCGTCGTGTGGCGCCGCAGGTATTCCGCCGTGAAATCGTCCAGCGGGCCGGGCTCGCCGCGCGCGCCGATCGCAAAGCTGCGGTCGGCGACGCCGCCCGGTTTCAGCCGCATCGCCGCATCCACGGTAGCCCCGCGATTCTGGGCGGCGGCGATGACGCGGGCCGGCCAGTCTTCGCGCGCCGGCGGCGCCGGCCAGGCACTGGCGGTGAGGGCCGTCGCCTCGAGCGGCTGCACGAAATTGTCGAGCCACAGGCGGATCAGGCGCGCGCTCGCACGCACCTGGTTGTCCTCGAGCTGGCGGAAGTTTCCGAGCACGTAGCTGTCGATGACGTAGCTCTGTCCCAGCACCCCGAGGATCAGGATACCGAGCAGCAGCGCCAGCAGCCGGGCGCGCTGGCTGGTCTTTACTCCTTCCATGCGCCGGACTGTAGACCAAAGGCCGTTTTCCCGTCGGGCGCCCCTCCGTTCGGCTAATCTGGAAGCCCGCGCTCCAGACTTATCCACAATCGCCCTATGGTCCGCGTTCCCGCCCAAGCCGCCCGCGACCCCTCCCGCAGCCGGGGGTTTTCGCTGGTCGAGCTGATCGTCGTCATCGTCATCACCGGGGTGATCGCTTCAGTCGTCGGGCTGTTCATCACCGGTCCGATCCAGGGCTTCCTCGACCAGGCGCGGCGCGCCGGGCTGGTCGACGCGGCCCAGCTGGCGCTGACCCGGATGGGACGCGACCTGCGCGGTGCGCTGCCCAACAGCGTGCGCATCAACGGCGATGCGCTCGAACTGCTGCTTACCCTCGACGGCGAGCGCTATCGCGTCGAGTCGCCGGGAGCGGCGGACGACCGCCTCGCCCTGACCGGCACCGACACGACGTTCAACACTCTCGCGCCGTTCGACCTGCCCGTCGGCACGACCTCCCCGGTGACCGCGATGGTCGCCATCTACCCGCTACAGCAGGACGGCGCCGACCCTTACGACGCCACCGACGGCGTGATGACCGCCTCCGGCGCGGTCGCCATCTCCACCGTCGTGAACAACGGCCAAAGCGAAGGCCGCGTCACGCTGGCCGCCGCGCATCGTTTTCCGTTCGACTCGCCGACGCGCCGCGCCTTCCTGGTCAGCGGGCCGGTGACCTACCTGTGCAGCCCGCCACAGTTGCTGCGCTACGACGGCTATGCCGTCACGGCCGTCCAGGCGGTGCCGCCGGTGGGCGGGACCAGCATCGTGATCGCCGGCAACGTCCAGGACTGCGAATTCCAGTACTTGCCGGGGACCGCGCAGCGCAACGCGGTCGTGTCGATCGCGGTGATGCTGGCGGACCCCAAGGCCGCCGAGGAGCGGATCCGCCTGATCCGCCAGATCCACATCGGGAACGCGCCGTGACCGCCACCTTCCGTGCCTCCCGCGGCTTCTCGCTCGTCTCGGCGATCTTCCTGATGGTGGTGCTGGTAATCCTCGGCACCGCGCTGGTGTCGATCAGCAGCGTGCAGCACACCTCCTCCGCGCAACTGGTGCAAGTGGCGCGCGCCAACTTCGCGGCGCGCGCGGGCGCCGAGTGGGTTGCCGCCCAGCCGGGCACCTGGTGCGCCGGGCCGTACCCGATGGAGAGTTCGTTCACGCTGCCGTCGCCGATGAGCGGGTTCACCATCACCGTGTCGTGCACGCGCAGCGACCACACGCTCGAAGGCGTGACCCAGAAGTATTTCGTCGTCGACGTCACCGCGACCAGCGGCGCCTACGGCGGCCCCGACTTCGTGCGCCGCAAGCTGCGCACCAAGATGCTGGTGCCGTGAGCCGGCATTGGCGACTTGCCGCGCTGGCGCTGCTGGCGGCTGCGCCCGTGGTGCGCGCCGACATCTCGCTGTTCGGCTTCTTTCACACCGGCGACGAGGACACGCGCCCGGAGTTCTCGCCGGCCGACCCGGTCGACTGCACGAAATACCGCACCTACCCGACCCGCTTCCACCTGACCCAGGGCGCGACGATCACCGCGTTCGCGATTCATGACTCGGTCAGCCTCGACGACACCGACATCACCATCGACCTGGACGGCACGCAGCGCAGCGCGCTGGCCTGCAGCAGCTGCCTGATCGATGGCACCAACACGATCACTCTCACCACCGGCGTGTCGCTGAGCGCCGGCGACCACAACATCGCCGTGATCGACCCTTCGGGCACGAGCGGCAATTGCACCAACGGCAACGACTTCGGCTGGAGCCAGCTGACGCTCGTGAGCACCGCCACCACCGACAGCGTAATGCTGAGCCAGCGCCGCCACATCGGCGACAACGACGACGCCGACGACGACTACGACTTCACCAGCATCAGCGGCTCGAGCCAGTTCTACCCGGACGCCTTCGAGGCCGCCGCGCTAAACCTCAGCTTCACGCTCGGCGCCAACCGCCGGCTCAGCTCGGTCCGCTTCTACCGCATGCGCGACGTCAACAGCACCGACGGCACGGTGCTGGTCAACGGCAGCCAGATCGGCACGCTGACCACGACCGGCGACCCGTTCACGGTCAACACCAACCTGCTGCTGGTCGCGGGCACGCACACGCTGCGCGTCGTGGCGGGCACGTTGGGGGCCCAGAAAGACGACATCTCATGGGACAGCATCATCCTGCGCTTTGCCAGCACGACCACGGCCGGCACGCCCGGTTTCTTCAACGCGGTGGACGTCGGCGGCAACGCGCTGACCGGTTCGATCACGACCCGGGTCGCCGGCGGCGCTTTCACGCTCGACCTGTACGCGATGAACGGCTTCGGCACCGGCCAGGACACGACCTACAACGGCAGCGCGACGGTCGAGGTGCTGAACGCTTCCAACAGCTCCGGCACCGCCGACATCTACGGCTGCAACAGCACCTGGACCGTGGCGCAGACGCTGTCATCGGTCACGTTCGTCGGCGGCTACGCCCAGGTGTCGGGCGCCTTCCTCGACGCGGGCCTCAAGGAGGCGCGCATCAAAGTGACCGACTCGACCACCAGTGTCAGCGGCTGCTCGCTCGACAATTTCGCCATCCGGCCGGCGAGCCTCAGCATCGTGCCGAGCCACGCCACCGAAAGCACGGCCGGTACCGCTGCGGCGCTGACCAACACCGCGAGCAGCGGCCTGCCGCGGCACAAGGCCGGGCAGCCGTTCACGATCATCGCCACGGGCAAGACGGCGGGCGGCGTCGCAGTCTCGAACTACGACGGGTCGCCGACCGCGGCGACCCCCGTGGTGATCGCGCCGGCGACCGTCGCCGGCACGCTGTCGCTCGGCTCGTGGGGCGGCGCCAGCGGCGGCGCGCGGCGCACCGACACGGCCACCTACTCGGAGGTCGGCGGCGTGACGATCGGGCTGGAGGACGCATCGTGGGCCAACGTCGATTCCGACGACACCGTGGCCAGCCAGCGCACCATCACCGGCACGGTCAACACCGGCCGCTTCGTGCCGGATCATTTCAAGGTCGCCAAGGGCACGCTGGCCACCTCGTGCGTGGCCGGTGGCTTCAGTTATCTCGGCAGCACACTGGCCTGGAGCACGCCCGCGGTCACGCTGACCGCCGAGAACGCCGCCAACACCACGACCCTGAACTACGAGGGCGCGCTCGAGAAGCTGCCGGCGACGCTCGCCGCACCGACCTACACCGTCTACGACGACCCGGCGATCGCGGGCACGCCCGCGCTGGACCCGACGGGACTGAGCGACGCGGTCGGCATCAGTGACCCCTCTGAGGGAGCGGCGATGATCACGCTGCCGACCTTGATGTTCCCGCGCACGCTGATCGGGGCGTTCGACGCGGAGATCGGCATCGCGTTCCAGGCGCTCGGGGAGAGCGACGGCGTCGAGCCAACCGACGGGAACATCGTGCTGGGATCGGCGACGGCCGGTGGCGGCGTCGCCTTCACCGGCAACGCCAAGTCGCAACGTTTCGGACGGCTGTATTTCGAGCCGCGCTATGGCTCGGAGCGCCTGCCGATGACGGTGCCGCTGCGCGCCGAATTTTTCGACGGCGTCAGCTTCGTGGCCAACACCGCCGATGCCTGCACGACGCTCGTCACCGGCAACGTGACGCTGACGGCGCTCGGCGGCCAGGCCCACGCGGTGGCACCGAGCGGCACCGGCCGCTGGACGGTCACGCTCAGCGCGCCGGGTGTGTCCGGGCAGGCGGGTCTCTCCATCGACCTGGCCGCGCCCGGCGCGACGGTGCCGTATCCGCTGCTGACCGCCGACACCAATGGCGATGGCACCTACGCCGAGGATCCCGCGACTACGCTGACGTTCGGCCTGAGCACACAGGAAGACCGCCGGATCTACCAGCGCGAGGTCGTGGGCAACTGACGCCCGCTACAATCCGCGCCCTATGCCCGCCGTAACAAAGCTGACCTTCGTCCCGCCCCGGGGCGGCAAGCTCGAGGCACCGCCGGCCGCGCTTGCGCTGCCGGTAAGAGTCAAGAAGCTGGCCAAGCGCCTGCGCCGCCAGGTCGGCCGCGCGATCGAGGATTACCGGATGATCGAGGACGGCGACCGGGTCATGGTCTGCCTGTCCGGCGGCAAGGATTCGTGGACGCTGCTCGATGTCCTGCTGCAGCTGCGCGCGGCGGCGCCGGTCGAGTTCGAGATCCTCGCGGTGAATCTCGACCAGAAGCAGCCGGGATTCCCCGAGCACGTGATTCCCGATTACTGCCGCTCACTCGGCGTGCCGTTCCACGTGATCGAGCAGGACACGTACAGCGTGGTCAAGCGCGTCGTGCCCGAGGACAAAACGATGTGCGGCCTGTGCTCGCGCCTGCGCCGCGGCGCGCTGTACCGCTACGCGCGCGAGAACGGATTCACCCGCATCGCGCTGGGCCACCACCAGGACGACATCGTCGCGACGTTTTTCCTGAACCTGTTCCACGGCGGCAAGCTCAAGGCGATGCCGCCCAAGCTGAAGTCCGACGACGGCAGCAACATCCTGATCCGGCCGCTGGCGTTCTGCCGCGAGCGCGACATTGCCGCGTACGCGGGACTGAAGGGATTCCCGATCATCCCGTGCAACCTGTGCGGCTCGCAGGAGCACCTGCAGCGCAAGCAGGTGCGCAGGATGATGGAAGCCTGGGAGCAGTCGCACCCGGAGCGGATCGACCAGATCTTCTCGGCGCTGCAGAATGTGGCGCCCTCGCAGCTGGCCGACCGCGCGCTGTTCGACTTCGCCGCGCTCGGCAGCCGCGGCGAGGCGCCGCCCGCCTGGCTGATGCCCGACGAACCATGAACGCGCACGCCGATCCGGACCGGCTGTATTTCTTCTTCGACTACATCTCGCACAACGCCTACCTTGCCTGGCATCGCGCGCCTGCGATTGCCGCGCGCCACGGCCTCAGGCTCACGCCGGTGCCGGTCTTGTTCGGCGCGATGCTGTCGCACTACCGCAACGTCGGCCCGGCCGAGCTGCCCGCGAAGTCGGCGTGGATGCTGCGCAACGTGTTGCGCAAGGCGCGCCTCCACGGCATCCCGATCGCGCCGCCGGCCTCGCACCCGTTCAATCCGCTGCTGCCGCTGCGCGTGACCTGCGCCGTGGAGGACGAGACCGCACGCCGCAAGTGGGTCGACCGGCTCTACCGCGCGACCTGGGCCGAGGGCCGCGCCGTGAGCGAGCCGGCCGTCGTGCGCGAGCTGCTGCTCGAGCAGCAGCTCCCGGCGGACGCGCTGCTGGGTGCCGCGGCGACCGACGCGGTCAAGCAGCGGCTGCGCGACAATACCGAGCAGGCGCTGGCGCTGGGGATTTTCGGCGTGCCGACCCTGCGCGCACGCAACGAGCTGTTCTGGGGTTTCGACGACCTGGAGTACCTCGAGATGTTCCTGAGTGGTGGTGACGTGCTGTCCGCCGACGGGCGCGAGCTCGCGCCGTGGATGAGCGTGCGCCCGAGCGTGGAGCGCCGGCGGCCATGACGCGCCGCGCGTCGTGGCTCGCGCTGCTCGCGCTGCTGAGCGCACCGCTGCGCGCCGGGGACGCGACGCCCGCGCCCGAGGCGCCGGCCGCGGCGGCGCCGTTCCTGTGGGAAGTGCAGGGGCCCAAGGCGCGCCACTACCTGCTCGGCGCCGTGCACCTGCTGCCGGCGTCGTCGCGCCCGATGCCGGCTGCGCTCGACGCGGCCTACGCCACGACGCAGGCGCTGGTGGTCGAAACCGATCTCGAGGCGCTGGTCACGCCGCAAGTGCAGGGGCGCATGCTCGGCGCGGCGCGCGAGGACCGCAAAGGCGGCCTGCAGGCCCGCATCGGCAAGAGCCTGTACGCCAAGTTGCAGAAACGCGCCGCGGCGCTCGGCATGCCGACGCCGGTGTGCGCCGATTTGCGCGCGTGGTTCTGCGCGCTGGCGCTGGAGCTCTATCCGCTGCAGCAGGCGCAGTTCAGCTCCGAGTTCGGCATCGACAACGAGTATTACGAGCGCGCCCGCGAGGACGACCGCCTGGTGATCCCGCTCGAGACTCCGGAGTTCCAGATCGGGCTGTTCGCGCAGATGCCCGAGCCGCTGGCGACGCAGATGCTGGCGGCGACGCTCGACGAATCGACCTACGAGAGCCAGACGCCGGAGGAGCTGTACCGCATGTGGCGCACGGGCGACCTGGTGGCGCTGGGCCGGCTGGTCGGGGACCTGCGCCGCCAGTACCCGAAGCTGTACGCGCGCATCCTCGCGGACCGCACGCGGGCGTGGGCCGGCCCGCTGGCCGAGCGCATGAAGCAGGACGTGCCGCTGCTGGTGGTGGTCGGCGCCGCGCACCTGCCGGGTGCGGACGGCCTGCTGGTGCTGCTCAAGGCGCGCGGGCTCGACCCACAGCCGGTGACCGCCGCCCCGGAAGCGCCTGGGCCCTAGAAGATCCCTCGCTCCGCTCGGGATGACACGCGCTGCGCGCGTGTCAGTCCGGAATGATGTTGGAGAT
>JBOICR010000118.1:0-25172 GCA_050740195.1 Nevskiaceae bacterium
GCTGGCGCTGCTCGCGGCGCGGCGCGCGACGCAGGCGCTGACCGAGCTGACCGATGCGGCCCGCGCCGTCGGCCGCGGCGAGCGGCCCGCAGGCGCCGTCGCCGTGCGCTCGAGCGACGAGATCGGCATCCTGGCCGAGGCTTTCAACCGCATGGCGACCGACCTCAAGCGGGCCGAGCGCGAGCTGGTGGACGCGGCCAAGTTCTCGTTCGTCGGCGAGCTGGCATCCGGCGTCGCCCACGAGGTCCGCACGCCGCTGGGCGTGCTGCGCAGCTCGGCCCAGATCCTCGAGCGCACGCTGCCGGTCCGCGACGACGAGTCGCGCGAGCTGCTGCGCATGCTGCGCGACGAGGTGGACCGCATCGAGCGCGTGGTGTCGTCGCTGCTGAATCTCGGCCGACCGCGCGAGAAACACATCGAGTCGACGGCGATCGAGCCGATCCTGGCGCGCGCGGCGGCATTCGTCGATGCGCAGGCGCGCGAGAAGCAGGTGACGGTGGCCTGGCTGCCGGGCGGTGACGCGCCCGTCGCCTGTGACCCCGAGCTGATCTACCAGGTCGTGCTGAACCTGCTGGTCAACGCCATCCAGATCCTGCCGCCGGGCGGCCACATCGAGGTACGGCCGCTGCCCCCGGCCGGCGCCGAGGCCGGCTTCGAGGTGCGCGACAACGGCCCCGGCATGAGCGATGACGTGCGCGCGCGCATCTTCGAGCCCTACTTCACACGTCGCCCGGGCGGCACCGGCCTCGGCCTGACCTTCGTGCAGCGCGTGGTGCAGGAGCATCGCGGCCGCGTGACCGTGGACAGCGCGCCCGGTCTCGGCACGGCGTTCCGCATATGGCTGCCCACAGGAGATGCTCCATGAAACGCCTGCTGATCCTCGACGACGACGCCAAGCAGCGGCGCGTGCTGCAGATCCTCGCGCGCAAGATCGGCTTCGACGGCGTGCCCGCCGCGGGCGCGGACGAGGCGCTGGCGCTGTTCCGCGAGCAGCGCGGCGACCTGGTCGTCACCGACCTGCAGATGCCGGGACGCGACGGCATGGACTTCCTGCGCGAGTTGCGCGCGTTGGACCCGGAGGTGCCGGTCATCGTGCTGACCGGCCACGGCACTGTCGCGACCGCCGTGGAGGCGATGAAGCTCGGCGCGGTGGACTACCTGCAGAAGCCCTTCGACGTGGACGCGCTCGAGATCGTCGTGCGCCGCGCGCTCGACCACTCGCGCTCGCGCCTCGAGAATCTGTTCCTGCGCGAGCAGGCCGCCCAGGACACCGGCCTCGGCCAGCTGATCGGTGCGGCACCGGCGATGCAGCCGGTGTTCGAGCTGCTGCGCCAGGTCGCGCCGACGCGCAGCACCGTGCTGATCACCGGCGAGACCGGCACCGGCAAGGAGCTGGCGGCGCGCGCGATCCACAGCCTGAGCCCGCGCAAGGAGAAACTCTTCGTGCCGCTGAACTGCTCGGCGATTCCGGGCGAGCTGCTCGAAAGCGAGTTGTTCGGCCACACGCGCGGCGCCTTTACCGGGGCCACCGGCGATCGCATGGGCAAGTTTCAGGCGGCCGACGAGGGCACGCTGCTGCTCGACGAGGTCGGCGACATGGACTTGCGCCTGCAGGCCAAGCTGCTGCGCGTGCTGCAGGAAGGCCTGATCGAGCCGCTCGGCAGCAACCGGCGCATCGCGGTCGACGTGCGCGTGATCGCGGCGACGCACTGCGACCTGCGCCAGCAGATCAAGGACGGCAAGTTCCGCGAGGACCTTTATTACCGGCTCAACGTGCTCGAAGTGAAGCTGCCAGCGTTGCGCGAGCGGCGCGAGGACATCCCGGCGCTGGCCACGACGTTCGTCGCGCAGTTTGCACGCGATCTCGGCAAGCCGACGCTGGCCCTGTCGGCGGACGCCGTGGCGGTGCTACAGGGTTACGCCTGGCCCGGCAACGTACGCGAGCTGCGCAACCTGATGGAGCGGGCTGCGGTGCTGGGCGCCGACGGCACGGTGGGCGCGGCGCTGGTGCGCTCGTTCCTGCCGGCGGAGGCGGCGCCGGCGCACGACGGCCTGGGCCTGGATCCGGCCCTCGACGCGCTGGAGCGCCGGATGATCCTCGATGCGCTGGTCGCGAGCGGCGACAACAAGCACAAGGCCGCCGAGCTGCTCGGCATCGGCGAGCGGACCTTGTGGACCAAGCTCAAGAAGCACGGCATCTAGCCGTGCGACGCCGGCGCTCCCGCGGCGCTCAGAACCGCCATTCGGCGCTGGCCAGCACGCTGTAGAACACGACCGTGTTCTCCTGCAGCGTCTGGCCGGCATTCGGGTCCGGGGTGACGCCGGGCGGCACCGGCACGTCCCACCAAGCCTGGCTGCTGACGCCGGTGGAGAGGGTCAGGCGCTCGGTCAGCCGGTAGTGGTAACGCAGGCGCAGCTCGGTGATCGGGATCGCGACCTGCACGTAGTCGCTGAAGAAGCGCCGGTCGTCGACCGTCGGCGCGGCCGGCGTGCCGGTAAAATGCTGCGAGCTGTAGCGCAGCGATGCCCGGCCCGTGATCAGCGACTGCCCGAGGTATCCCTCGATCCGGCTGCGACCCTCGCCGAGCGTGCCGCCGAGTCCCACGAGCGGGCCCATCATGCGGGGGTAGTTCGACTCGTTGTCGAAGAAGGTGCCTTCGACGTTCTCGATGCCGATCACGGCGCGGTAGTCGTTGTCGAAGTCGCCGAAGCGCACGCCGAGCTGCAGTTCGAGCCCGGCGGCCAGCGCGCGCTGGTAGTACGCGTCCGCGGTCCAGACTTCGAGCCGGTTGTCCTCGCGCAGGTCGTAGTACAGCACGGTGCCCGGGGCGGTCGAGGAGTAGCTCTGGTCGGAGGCCGTGAACGTGACCTCGTTGGTCGCGCTGCCGGCGGCGGTCTGGCGGATCTTGTCGGCCGTGGCGCCGAAGTAGATGAAGTCGAACCCCCAGCCGGATCCGCCGTCCATGCGCTTGACCGCGAGGCCGAAGTTCAGGCCGCTGGGTACCGTCGCGTCGAAGGCGACGCTGCGATCAATGGCCGGCGTGCCGCTGGTATCCCGGTTGCGGACGGTCAGGGCGTGCTGGTCGTGGCCGCCGACGTTCATCCAGGGTGCGTCGACGCGCAGGGTCCAGTCGGCAGCGGACGCTACCGGGGGTGCAAGCAGCAAGGCGACGCCGAGGCCGGTCGCGTAGCGAAGGCAGGTGTTCATGGCGTTCTCCGGTTTACACGGGGTGTGCCGGAGCCGACGCAAGTTCTGGACCAGCCCCGGGGGTCTGATTCTGCGCCGGAATTCCCCGCGGCGTAGGCCCGCTGCGGAACGCGACGTGCCGAAAGCGGCAGGCATGCCTGCCGCAGCCGGCACACTTACTGAATCGGATCGACCCGGTTGACGCCCCAGGAGAACAAGGCCGGGAAAAAGCGCTTGACGTAGACGACCAGCGCCTCGCGCCCGATCAGGACTTCCTCGCGGTCCTTCGCGACCGCGCGCCAGATCTTCTCCGCGCAGTAGGCCGGCTCGACGCCGCGCGCGATGCTCGGATCGAGCTTGCCGTAGGCGCCGCCCTCGCCGGTCACCGCGTTCACCGAGACGTCGGTCTTCACGTAACCCGGGCAGGCCAGCGTGAACTTCACGCCGTCGCGCCAATGCTCGGCGCGCGCCGCGTCGTAGAAGCCGTGCAGCGCGTGCTTGGCCGCGGCGTAACCCGAGCGCAGCGGCGAGCTGATGTAGCCGACCGCGCTCGACACGACCACGACGTGGCCACTCTTGCGCCCGACCATGCCGGGCAGCACCGCCTTGGTCAGGGCGACGGTGGCGAAGAAGTCCAGCTCGAAGATGCGGCGGTAGACGTCGAGCGAGGTGTCCAGCACCCGCCCGCGCTGCGAGATGCCCGCGTTGTTGACCAGCACGTCGATCGGGCCGAAATGACTTTCGGCCTGGCGCGCGGCCGCGCCGGGATCGTCGAGTCTCAGCAGGTCGAGCGGATAGACCGCCACGCTGGCCGGATTTGCGCAGCGTCCCCTGACGCGCTCGAGTTCCGCGACACGCCGGGCCGTGAGGATGACTTGAGCGCCGCGCGCCGATGCGCCGACCGCGAGCGCTTCACCGATGCCGCCGGAGGCGCCGGTGATCCAGACGACTTTTTGCGCCAGCTGAGTCATGGATGCGGCAATGACCGTCAGGCCGCCTGCTCCAGCGTCTGCTCCCACTGGCCGGTCGCGGCCAGGCTGTTCATCCTGGCGCGGTGGATGTAGGCGCGCTGGCCGGCGGCGACGTTCTCCCTGCGCCCGGCCCACGCTTTTTGCGCCGCCGCCTGCAGCGCGCGGCCGTAGGAGAACGACAGCGTCCACGGACCGCCGCCCACTTTGTTCATTTCGTCGAGGTGCGCGGTCGCATCCTCGTCGGACTGGCCGCCCGACAGGAACGCGATGCCCGGCACCGAGGCCGGCACGTAGCGCTTGAGCGTGCGCAGCGTGGCCGCCGCCACCGCCTTGCGGTCGGCCTGCACCTTGCACTTCTTGCCGGCGATCACCATGTTCGGCTTCAGGATCATGCCTTCGAGGTTGATGCGCTGGCGGTACAGCTCGTCGAACACGGTCTGTAGCGTCACCGCAGTGACGTCCTCGCATGCCTCGATCGTGTTGTCGCCGTCCATCAACACCTCGGGCTCGACGATCGGCACGATGTCCTGTTCCTGGCACAGCGCGGCATAGCGCGCCAGCGCGTGCGCGTTGGTCTGGATGCAGTAGTCGCTCGGGATGCCGTTGCCGATGGTGATCACCCCGCGCCATTTGGCGAAGCGCGCGCCGGCCTCCTTGTACTTGGCCAGTCGCTCACGCAGGCCATCGAGGCCTTCCGTAATCAACTCGCCAGGGGCTCCTGCCAGCTCCTTGGCGCCCTTGTCCACCTTGATGCCCGGGGTGACGCCCTTCTTCGCCAGCAGCTTCGGGAACGGCGTGCCGTCGGCGGATTTCTGGAACAGCGTTTCCTCGTAGAAGATCACGCCGCTGGTGTATTTCTCCATGCCGGACGCGGTGAACATCATCTCGCGGTAACCGCGGCGGTTTTCCTCGGTATTCTCGACCTTGATGGCCTCGAAGCGCTTGCCGATCGTGGCCGTGCTCTCGTCGGCGGCCAGGATGCCGCGGCCCCTGGCGACCATGCCGAGCGCGGTTTCGTGCAGCGTTTTCACGTTCATGACTCGGCTCCGGATGCTCTTGATGGGTACGTCAATGTCAGGGAGTGGCGGAGAGGGAGGGATTCGAACCCCCGGACCCTTTCGGATCAACGGTTTTCAAGACCGCCGCATTAAACCGCTCTGCCACCTCTCCGTTTTCGCGGAGGGCGAAAGGATAGTTTGTCAGGCCGCTTTGCGCACCTGCCGGCGGCCGACCGGGAAGTAGTCGAAGCCATAGCCGGCCAGCAGCTCGGGGTCGTACAGGTTGCGGCCGTCGAAGATCACCGGCGCCTTCAGCAGGCGCTTGAGCTGCGGGAAGTCCGGGCTGCGGAATTCGTTCCACTCGGTGACGATCACCAGAGCATCGGCGCCGCGTGCGGCCGCCTCGCCGCTGTCGCAGATGGTGACGGCGCGCTTGCGACGGTAGCGCCGGCGCGCCTCGTCGCCGGCCTCGGGGTCGTAGGCGCGCACGCGCGCGCCGTCGGCCAGCAGTCCCTCGATCACGACGCCGCTGGGCGCCTCGCGCATGTCGTCGGTGTTCGGCTTGAACGCCAGGCCCCACAGCGCGATCGTGCGCCCGGCCATGCGGCCGCCGAAGTACGAGCGAACCTTGCTGTAGAAGCGTTGCTTCTGGCGGTCGTTCAGCTGGTCGACGCCGCGCACCAGTTCGGGCACGTAGCCCGCGCTCTCGGCCGTGTGCGCGAGCGCCTTGACGTCCTTGGGGAAGCACGAGCCGCCGTAGCCGCAGCCGGCATAGATGAACTGGAAACCGATGCGGGAATCCGAGCCGATGCCGATGCGTACCTGCTCGACGTCGGCGCCGACCTGCTCGGCGATGTTGGCGATCTCGTTCATCAGGCTGATGCGCGTCGCCAGCATCGTGTTGGCCGCGTACTTGGTGAGCTCGGCCGAGCGCGCGCTCATCACCAGCAGCTTGTCGTGGTTGCGGTTGAACGGTGCGTACAGTTCGCGCAGCAGTTTCAGCGGCCGCTCGTTGTCCGCGCCAATGACGATGCGGTCCGGCCGCATGAAGTCGTCGACCGCCGCGCCCTCTTTCAGGAATTCGGGGTTCGACACGACGTCGAAGTCGTGTTTGGCCTTGCGGCGCTTGAGCTCGGCGCGAATCCCGGCTCTGACCTTGTCGGCCGTGCCGACCGGCACCGTGGACTTGCCGACGATTACGCGATAGCCGTCGACGTGGCGGCCGATGGCGCGCGCAACGTCGAGCACGTAGCGCAGGTCGGCGGAGCCGTCCTCGTTCTGTGGCGTGCCGACCGCGATGAAGATCAATTCGCCGTGCTTGACGCCCTCGGCCGCGCTGGTGGTGAACCGCAGGCGCCGGCCGCGGGCGTTGCGCCGCACCAACTCGGACAGGCCGGGCTCGTAGAACGGCACCTTGCCGCGCTGGAGCGCGCGAACCTTGGCGCGGTCGGTGTCCACGCAGACCACGTGGTTGCCGCGGTCGGCGAAGCAGGCGGCGGTGACCAGCCCGACGTAGCCGCTACCGAAGATCGTCAGGCGCATGCGTCGGGGGCGGGCCGGAAGCCGCGCGGCGGCCCACGGCCGACAGGATCAGATGGGCCGCGGCCGAATAGATCAGCATCCCGACCGGGATGCCGGAATAAAAGGTGATCCGCGCGGCAGTCATGCTTTCGCACAGGAACTCGCCGGGCGTGATGCTGACCGAGCACGGCAGCAGCCGGTACAGGACCCAGGCCTGCCAGTACAGGACATAGGACAGGGTCTGGGCGCCCTGCTCCACCGCGACATACCCCAGCCCGAACAGCGCCAGGGTGACGGCGGTTCCGATGGCGAGTGCCTGGAGCAGCTGTTTCACCGTTCGTTTTCCTGCTGGTCTTGTGTGGTGCCGGCGGAGGGACTCGAACCCCCGACCCACGCATTACGAATGCGTTGCTCTACCAACTGAGCTACGCCGGCGGGGCCGCGAAGTATACTGACTCCATGAAGCAGTTGGGATTTTTCCTGGTCTGCGCGCTGCTGCCGGCGCTGGCGGCTGGCCAGACCTACCGCTGGGTCGACGAAAAGGGCCAGGTGCACTACACCCAGGTCCCCCCCAGGGACCGCAAGTCCGAGACGGTCGCCGCCCCGACTCCCCCCGCCGCCAACCCCAACCAGGACTCCCTGAACCGGGCCCTGGCCGAAGGCAACGAGGGCGAGGCCGGCCGGCAGAAATCGGCCGATCGCGCGTTCCAGGAGCGGGCCAACAAGGACACCCAGTGCCGCCAGGCCCGCGAGCAGCTGGCCTACATGGACGCCAAGACCGCCCGGCGCCTGGGCACGACCGACGACCAGGGCAACGTCTCCAAGGTGACCGAGGAGCAGTTCCAGGCCCGGCGCGACGAGTTGCTGGAGATCATCGCCGGCTGCGGCTGAAGCGCCGGGGCCCTCCGCGCTCCGGCAAGTCCGACAAGTGCGCCGGATTGCCCGGCCAAGCGGTTGTGCCGGCGCCCGGATGCCGCGGGCAAACGCGCTAAAGTTTTGGCTCGAAAAACCAGCAACCGCAGGGGGCGCCGGTGAAGAAAACCAGAGGCTTCACGCTCATCGAGCTGATGATCGCCGTCGCGATCGTCGGCATTCTCGTGGCAGTCGCGTATCCGTCGTACACGAACTACCTGATCAAGGGCAATCGCGCCAACGCCAAGGCTTACCTGCTGGACGTCGCGCAGAAACAGCAGCAATTCCTGCTGGACAACCGCGCCTATGCCAGTACCGCGGCGGCGCTCAACGTGACCGAACCCAGGGAATTCACCAACTTCTACACGCTCGCCATCGTGCCCGACGTCGGCCCGCCACCGGGGTTCATCGCGACCGCGACACCGAAGCCAGGCTCGCGCCAGGCCAGCGACGGCGCGCTGGTGATCAACGAGAAGGGCGAGAAGACCCCCGCGGACAAGTGGTAGCCCGATGAGACATGGGTCGGCCGGGTTCACCCTGCTCGAGGCGCTGATCGTCATCTCGATCCTGGGGATCCTGGCGGCGGTCGCGATCCCCGGGTTCGGCTACCTGACGGCGAACACGAAGGTCAAGGGCGCGTCCACCGAGCTGTACCTGGGGCTGATCCGCGCGCGCTCCGAGTCGGTCAAGCGCAACCGTGGCGTAGCGGTGGTGGCCACCTCCGGCGACGCGGACAAGTGGGAGTCCGGCTGGCGCATCATCGCGGACGGCAACAACGACGGCGACTTCGCCGACACCGCCGACGATGACCGCATCGTCATCGAGCAGGGCGAGGTCAAGGGCGTCACCATCACCGGCGCCGACGACCTCGTGGTGTTCCGGCCGACCGGCCGCATCTCGGGCACCGCGCCGGAGTTCGAGGTCCTGTCGCAGGACGAGAAGTACGACATGAAACGCTGCATCTCGGCCGACCTGACCGGCCGCCCGTACACCAAGCCCGAGGCCTGCTGATGCGCGCCACCGGCTTCACCCTGCTCGAGGTACTGATCACGCTGATCATCCTGGCGGTGGGCATGCTCGGGCTGGCCAACCTGCAGTCGAAGATCCACGTCACCGAAGTCGAGTCCTACCAGCGCGCCCACGCGGTGCTGCTGCTGCAGGACATGGTGGATCGCCTCAAGACCAACCGCGGGAACGCGGCCGATTACGCCGGCGATGCGCTCGGAACCCTCACGGACGAGGACTGCGACGACGCGACGCTGGACGCGATCACCAACCCCGGCAAGCGCCTTGCCGCGTCGGACCGGTGCCTGTGGAGCAACGCGCTGCTGGGCGCCTCCGAGCAGCGCGAGGGCGCGAATTCGGGCGGCATGATCGGTGCGCGCGGCTGCGTCGAGCAGGTCCAGGCGCCCGACCCCGCCGCCGGCGTCTGCACGCCCGGGATCTACCGCGTCACCGTCGCCTGGCAGGGCCTGCACAAGACCGTGAAGCCGGCCCTGGCCTGCGGCGAGGACGAGTACGGTGACGACGAACTGCGCCGCGTGATTTCGACCGAAGTCACCATCGGCCTGCCGAGGTGCACGTCGCCATGAGACGCGAACGCGGCTTCACCATCATCGAGTTCATGATCGCCATGACGCTGTCGCTGCTGGTGCTGGCGGCGCTGACGGCGGCGTTCGTGGCGAGCAGCCGCTCGCGCGCGGAGATCGAAAAGGCCAACGAGCAGATCGAAAACGGCCGCTTCGCGCTGCAGATCCTGACCGACGACCTCGAGATGGCCGGGTTCATGTCGCACTTCGACATCGACCTGGCGATGAGCGCCGACACCAACAAGATAGTGGCCCCCGGTTCCAAGCCCAATCCATGCGCCGCCAGCCTGGCCAACCTGCGCGCGGCACTGCCGATGCACATCCAGGGCTACGACAACCTCGCGGCGTTGGGCAGCGAACTCGACGACTGCCTGGCCGACTTCAAGGCCGGCACCGACATCGTGGCGATCCGGCGCACGGCGACCTGCGTCGGTGGCACGGCCAATTGCGCCCCCGCCCCGGGCGGGGGCGCGCCGTTTTTTCAGGCCGCGCTGTGCGAAACCCAGCTGGGCTCGCTCGACGCCAACAACTACTACAAGCTCGAAACCACGGTGGGCAACCTGAACCGGACCGGGCGCAACTGCGCGACGACGGCCGATCGGCGCCAGTACCTGGTCCACATCTATTTCGTCGCCAACAACGACCTGGCCGGCGACGGCATCCCGACGCTGAAGCGCGCCGAACTCGTCGCGGCCACCGGAACCCCGGCGAGCGACTTCACCATCGCAAGCCTGGCGCATGGCGTCGAGGACCTGCAGCTCGATTACGGCGTGGACACCAGCGGCGACGGTGCGCCGGATGTCTTCACCTCGAGCCCCGACACCTACGATGCGCCTGGCGGGACGAGCGGACCGTACGGCGCGTGCTCGGACCACAACGCCGAGTGCGTCAGCAACTGGCGCAACGTCGTGGCGATGCGCATCAACCTGCTGGCACGCAACACCAGCGAGACACCGGACCACGTCGACGTCAAGGTCTACATCCTGGGGCAGAACGACGACGGCACCGACCGCTGCGAGGTCGACGTCAACGCCGACGGCACCTGCGAAGCCATCGGCGGCGGCTACAAGCGCCACGTCTACCAGACGTCGGTGCGCCTGAACAATCCGGCCGGGAGGCGCGAATCATGAGCGCGGCGCGCACTCAAGGCGGCATGGCGCTCATCGTCGGACTGATCCTGCTGGCGCTGATGACGGTGATGGCGATCACCGGCTTCAACATCGGCCGCACCAGCCTCGACATCGTCGGCAACATGCAGGCGCGCCAGGAAGTCATTTCGGCCGCCAACAGCGCGATCCAGGAAGCGATCAGCACGACGCGCCTGTTCCAGGCGCCGGGTGCAATCTTCCTGAACCCCTGCGACAACCAGGCCAACACACGCTGCTACGACACCAATGGCGACGGTACCGACGACATCACCGTCGCGCTGTCGCCGGCCCCGGTGTGCATCTCGGCCCAGACCATCCCGAACGCGGCGCTCAACGTCGACGACGTCAACCAGGCCGGCTGCGCCACCGGCGTCGGCCAGACCTTCGGCATCGAGGGCACGGCCACCGGCAGCTCGCTGTGCGCCAACAGCGTCTGGGAAGTCCGCGCGGTCGCGACCGACCTGATCACCGAGGCGGAAGTGGTCGTGACCCAGGGCGCGGCAGTGCGCGTCTCCACCGATGAAGTCGGCACCAACTGTCCCTAGAGGCATCGCCATGCGTAAACGGAACCTGTCGCGCTTCGCCACCCTCGCCGTCGCATCCGGCCTGGTGTTCAGCTCGTTCCAGGCAAGCCCCGAGGACATCGACATCTTCTCGGTGGACGAGAGCAACATCGTCGCCCGGCCCAACGTGCTGTTCGTGCTCGACAACAGCGCCAACTGGTCGCGCGCCTCGCAGAAGTGGCCGGGCGGCGAGGACCAGGGCCAGTCCGAGGCCACCGCGATCAAGACCGTCATCAACGAACTCGACGAGAGCATCAACGTCGGCCTGATGGAGTACATCACCGGCGGCAGCTCGGGCGACACCGACAGCGCCATGATCCGCTTCCACATCCGGCCGATGACGGCGGCGAACAAGCTGACCCTCAGCAACCACCTCGATACCATCTACAACAACATCAATTCCCCGGACGAGAAGCGCTCGCAGAGCAACCCGTTCGGCAACCTGTTCTGGGACGTCTACAACTACCTGGGCGGGCTCGACCACTCCAACCTCGGCTCCGGCACCCTCGCCTCCAAGGCGGACGGCTCGGCCTACTCGAACCTGTACAAGACGTTCAACTCGCCGCTGACCTCGGCCGACACCTGCACCCGCACGGTCGTGGTATTCATCGCCAACAACATTGCGACCGACCCGCGCACCGACTCGACCGCCAACGTCGATGCGTTGAAGGCGCTGGCCGAGGATGCCAACGGCTCCGGCGGAGGCGACGCCGCGGTGGTGCAGATCCCGTTCGCGGACTACGTCGTGACGACGACCGCCTCGACCGACAACCTCGGCTTTTCGAGCGCCTGTTACTCCAGCCAGGCGGCCTGCACCACGGCGCTCGCCGCGCGCGATGCCGACAGCAGCGGCGCAGCGGACTGCGGCGAAGACGGCTACCTCAGCTGCTCGTGCAGTTCGACTTCGGTCGCCTGTCCGAATTCGCACTGGAGCGTGGTCGGCAGCAATACGGTGACGGCGAACACCGTCCTGACAGGGCCGACCTCGACGGTGCAGGCGAACCAGAGCACCGGCGACATCGTCCAGACTTGCAAGAATGCCTCGCAAGGCGCCGCCCTGAACCCGACCGGCTGCCCCGCCTCGACCGACGTGACGCAGGCGAACACGCCGGTGGCCGGGCAGTCCACCCGCACCCAGACTTCGTGGGCGAGCTGCTCGTACGTCGACATCGGCTCGGGCACCTGCAGCCCCGCGACCAAGCACAATTACGAGAAGCAGGGCACCAAGACTACGACTGTGACGGTGTCCCAGGTCACCTCGATTACCACACCGACCCCCCTCGGCGACTCCGCTGCGTGCTTCAACGACGCGACGAGCTGCAACGCCGTCAGCGGCGGCTTCGCCTGCCCGGCCGGAACCTACAACAACGGCTGCACGTGCACGGCGGCGACGACCACCACCGGTTGCAGCGCCGGCGGCACGTCGAAGTTCATGGAGACGGGCACTTACAACATCATCGCGGCCACCCAGACCGGCACGTTCAGCGCCTCGCCGGCCGGGCCGTGGATGGTCGACGAGTGGGCCAAATTCCTGCGCCAGACCGGGGTGCTGATCCCGGGCGGCACGGTCCGCTCGCAGGTCACGACCTACACGGTTGACGTGTTCAACGCCCAGCAGAACGCCACCCAGTCGGCGCTGCTGTTCAATGCCGCCCGCGTCGGCGGCGGCAAGTACTTCCAGGCCAAGGACAAGAACGCGTTGATCAACGCGCTGCGCCAGATCCTGACCGAGGTGCAGGCGGTCAACTCGGCGTTCTCGTCGGCCTCGCTGCCGGTCAACGCGACCAACCGCGCGCAGAACGAGAACCAGGTGTTCATCGGCGTGTTCAAGCCCGACCGCCAGAAGCGGCCGGACTGGTTCGGCAACCTCAAGCGCTACCAGCTGGTCTCGACCGGCGCGGTGGTCGAGCTCGGCGACGCCAAGGGCAACCCGGCCGTCAACGAGCAAACCGGGTTCATCACGGAATGCGCGGAGAGCTTCTGGACGACGGATTCGATCTTCGACGGCACTGGCTACTGGAAGACGCCAATCAGCACCGATCCGATTCCGGAAAGCGACTGCGCCACGGCTGCGGACGTCTATTCCGACCTGCCCGACGGACCGTTCGTCGAGAAAGGCGCCGTGGCCGAGGTGATTCGCAAGGGCAACGACGCCACGGCGACGGCCGACACGGACGGCAACTACGTCCTGAACCGGACCATCTACACCAGGACCGCGGCCACCACCAGCGGCAGCACGCCGCCGGCCTTCAACACGACCAACAGCGGCCTGAGCTCGGCGCTGGTCAACTTCATCTCCGGCCAGGACGTCCTCGACGAGGACCTCGACGAGCCGGCCACGCGCGCGCGCACCGAGCCACGTTCGACCGTCCACGGCGACGTCGTGCACTCGCGCCCGCAGCCGCTGAACTTTGGCGGGACCACGGGCGTGGTGGTGTTCTATGGTTCCAACGACGGCCACTATCGCGCGGTCAAGGCCTTGACCGGTCAGGAACTGTGGGCGTTCGTGGCTCCCGAGCACTACACGAAGCTGCAGCGCCTGTTCGACAACGCGCCGAACGTCAAGTACTTCGGCGACCTGGCGGCCGGTTCGCAGGCGAAGGACTACTTCTTCGACGGCTCGACCGGCGTCTACCAGACCTTCAATGCCGACGCTACCACCAACACCGCCTATGTCTACCCGACGATGCGGCGCGGCGGCTACAAGGTGTATGCCCTCGACGTGACGAGTCCCTCGGCGCCGAAGTACCGCTGGAGCAAGGGCTGCAGCAGCACGCACGCATCCTGCGATACCGGTTTCTCGGCCATCGGCCAGACCTGGTCGCTGCCCAACGTCGCCCTGGTCAAGGGCTACTGCGGCAGCGGCGGCTGCATCGACGACACCACGCCGCGCTTGCCGGTCGTCGTGTTCGGCGGCGGCTACGACACCTGCGACGACGAGGACACCTCGACGCCGTGCTCCGCCACGCTCGGCCGCGGGGTCTACGTCGTGGACGGCACCACCGGCGCCCTGCTCAAGTACTTCGACTTCAGCGGCATCACCGGCAGCCGCGGCGTCGCGGCCGACGTCGCGCTGATCGACGTCGACAACGACGATATGGTCGACTACGGCTACGCCGTGGACACCGGTGGCAATGTCTACCGCATGGACTTCATCGACGGCCCGGCCACCAAGGTCGCGCTCGACGAGACCGAGTGGATCTCCAGTCGCGTCGCGTTCACCAACAACGCCGACGATCCGCGCAAGTTCCTGTTCGCGCCGGCGCTGGTGCAGGCCACCTCGAGCGTCGTCTACCTCGCCCTCGGCACCGGCGACCGCGAGCACCCGCTGAGGACCCACTACGCGTACGGCGACGAAGGCGACGCGGCCTCGGCCATCCTGAACCGCTTCTATGTGTTCAAGGACCCGCTGACCGACGTGGATTCCGCGACCGAGACCGACCTCGACGACACTAGCACCATGGCCGACTACACCGACAGCAACAGCTGCAGCAACGCGCCGATCACGCCGACCAGCAGCCTGAATGGCTGGTTCATCGACCTCGACGAACAGGGCCAGGGCGAGCAGGGCGTGACCTCGGCGGTGATCGCGGCCGGCTTCGTGTTCTTCAGCACCAACCGGCCGACCCCGCCCGACACGGAGGCCTGCTCCAGTTCGCTGGGCGAGGCGCGGGGCTACTTCCTGAACCTGCTGAACGGCTCCGGCGCCATCGGCGTGAGCGGCGCCTGCGGCGGCACGCGATCGTCGACCTTCGTCGGTGGCGGCCTGCCGCCGTCGCCGGTGCTCGCGACCGTGCCGATCGACGGCGAGCTGCGCACGGTGGTCATCGGCGCGGTGCAGAAGACCGGCGAGCCGAGCTCGCCGATCGAAGCGCAGCGCGTACGCCCACCGATCGCCTCCGACCGCAAGCCGATCTACTGGTACAAGTCGACCGGCGACAAGTAACTCGCGAAGCGAGTTGCCGAGGAGCGCCCCGCAGGCGCAGACGTTCCGTTCCGGCGGGTGGGAATGCGAATTTCCCACCCGCCTTTTCTTTTGCTAGCGTGATTTCGCCACCCATGTGGCGCGTCGCCGATAACAATGACAATAAAGCGCGAAGCCGCGCCCGGGCGCCCAAGCGGACCTGTCCGCGGCTACACCCTGGTCGAGCTGCTGGCCACCCTGTGCATCGCCGGCGTCGTGGCGACAGTGGCGCTTCCCTCCTTCAGCGATCTCGCACGCAACGAGCGCCGCACCGCGGTGGTCAGCCGCCTGACCGCGACGCTGCTGCTGGCGCGCAGCGAGGCGCTCAAGCGCGGCGGGCGCCCCCTGTTGATCTGCGGCGTGGCGGACCGCGACGGCGACGGCCGCCTGGCCGGCGCCGAACTGGCCTGCACCGGATACGACTGGAGCCAGGGCTGGATGCTGGCAGCCTGGGCCGACACCGACGGCAACGGCACCGTCGCGCCCGCGGAGGTCCAGCCGGTGCGCGTGTTCCAGACCGAGGCCGGCGGACGGCTGACGGTGATCGCCGGAAACTTCACCGCCAGCCCGCCGGTCCGGCCCGCCGGAACGCTGCTGTTCAAGTCGTTCGGGCGGCGCACCAGCAACGGCACGATCACGATCTGTGACGCGCGCGGGCCGGCCGAGGCCCGTGGCGTCATCGTTTCGTCGCTGGGTCGGGCACGCGTGTCGGCGCGCCGGTCGGACGGCACGCCGCTGCGCTGCCCCTGAAGCGCGTCAGCCGGCCGGTTTGGCGGCGCCGGGCTTGCGCAGCGCCTGCGGCAGCGCGAACACGACGTGCTCGGTCCGGCCGGGCAGCTCGGTGGCGACGCGGCCGCCCATCTCCTTGAGCCGCGCGATCACCTGCTGCACCAGCACCTCGGGTGCCGAGGCGCCCGCGGTCACGCCGACCGCCCGCTTGCCCGCGAGCCATTCGTGGCGGATGTCCTCGGGGCCGTCGATCAGGTGGGCCGGCACGCCCTTCTGCTCGGACAGCTCGCGCAGGCGGTTGGAGTTCGAGCTGTTGCGCGATCCCACCACCAGCACGAGGTCGCAGCGCCCGGCCAGTTCGCGCACCGCGTCCTGCCGGTTCTGCGTGGCATAGCAGATGTCGTCCTTGCGCGGGCCATGAATCTCCGGGAAGCGGGCACGCAGCGCGTCGATCACGCGCGCGGTGTCGTCCATCGACAGCGTCGTCTGCGTAACGTAGGCCGTGTGCTGCGGCTTCTTCACCGGCAGGCCCTGCACGTCCTCCGGGGTCTCGACCAGGTGGATCCTGCCGCCCTGGGACTCGTCGAACTGGCCCATCGTGCCCTCGACTTCCGGGTGCCCGGCATGGCCGATCAGCACGACTTCGCGGCCCTCGCGCGAGTAGCGCTTGACCTCGATGTGGACCTTGGTCACCAGCGGGCAGGTCGCGTCGAACACGGTCAGGTGGCGGGCGGCGGCCTGGCGACGCACCTCCTGCGACACGCCGTGCGCCGAGAAGATGCAGGTCGCGCCCTGCGGGATCTCGTCGACCTCGTCGACGAACACCGCGCCCATCTTCTTCAGGCGCTCGACCACGAAGCGGTTGTGCACGACCTCGTGGCGCACGTAGATCGGGGCGCCGAGCGTCTCGATCGCGCGCTCGACGATCTCGATCGCGCGGTCCACGCCGGCACAGAAGCCGCGCGGATTGGCCAGCAGGATGTCCACCGTCAGCTCCCCGCGGCGGCGGACTGCCGGGCGCGCCGCGACTCCAGCAGCATGTCCAGCACGACCAGGCCGGCGCCGAGCGAGATCGCCATGTCGGCGACGTTGAACGCCGCGAAATGCCAGCGGCCCCAGTACAAATCGATGAAGTCGATCACGTAGCCGCGCGTCGCGCGATCGATGACGTTGCCCAGCGCGCCGCCCAAAATCAGCGCCAGCGCCGCGGCGAACAGTTTCTGCCCGTTCGGGTTCAGGCGCATCCACCACAGGATGCCGACGCTGACCGCAACCCCCAGCACGATGAACAGCACGGGGGGTGCGCTGGCCAGCATCGAGAACGCCGCGCCGGTGTTGTGCATGTGCACGAGGTTCAGGTGCGGCACGACCGGCAGCACGTCGGTCCAGCCGATGTACTTCACCACGACCTGCTTGGTGACCTGGTCGAGCAGCATCACGGCCGCCGAGACCCAGAGCCAATAGACATTCTTGTATTGGAAAGCCACGGAGCGTCGCCTAGATGAACCTGCGAACCTCGCCGGTGCCCGCGACGTTCTCAACGCAGCGGCCGCACAGGGTTGGGTGGGCCTTATTTTCGCCGACATCCGCCCGCCGGTGCCAGCAGCGCTCGCACTTGGGCGCCGCCGACGCCTTCGCCTCGACCCACAGGGTGGCGCCGTTCTCCAGCACGGCCGCCAATGCTGCCGCCGGCTTCTGGCCGGCCGACTTGACGTCGGCGCGCGAAGTGATGAACCAGTAGCGCAACTCCTCGCCCGGGGCCTGGAGTGCCGCCAGCAGCGGCCCCTCGGCGTACAGCGTGGTTTCGGCCGCCAGCGACTGGCCGATGTCGCCCTTGACCCGCAGGTCCTCGAGGATCCTGGCCACGCCGAGGCGCGCGGCGCGCAGCGCGACCCAATCCAGGCCCGTTGCGGCAGCGCCCTTCGGGCCCATCGGGAATGTGTGCCAGGTCTGCGAGAACACCGAGGCGCTGCGGTCGCCGGGCAGCTCGCGCCAGATTTCGTCCGCGGTGAAGGACAGGATCGGCGCGATCCAGCGCACCAGCGCCTCGGCGATGTGGAACAGCGCGGTCTGCGCCGAGCGCCGTGGCAGGCTGTTTGCGCCCGTGGTGTACAGGCGGTCCTTCAGGATGTCGAGGTACAGCGCGCCGAGGTCGACGGCGTAGTTGTGCACCTTCTGGTACACGAGGTGGAACTGCGAGCTGGCGTAGGCGGCGGCGATCTCGTCCTGCAGCACGCGCGCGGATTCCAGCGCCCAGCGGTCGATCGCCACCATCTGCTCGACCGGCACGGCGTCCTTGTTCGGGTCGAAGCCGTTGAGGCTGCCGAGCAGGTAGCGCACCGTGTTGCGGATGCGCCGGTAGGCGTCCGCCATCCGCTTGAGCAGGTTGTCCGAAATCGCGATCTCGCCGCTGTAGTCGCTGGCCGCGACCCACAACCGCATCACGTCGGCGCCCAGCACCTTCAGCACCTGCTGCGGCGCGATCACGTTGCCGAGCGACTTGGACATCTTGCGACCCTGCTCGTCCACCGTGAAGCCGTGCGTCAGCACCGCCTTGTACGGCGCACGGCCGTACATCGCCGAACTGGTCAGCAGCGAGGACATGAACCAGCCGCGATGCTGGTCCGAGCCCTCGAGATACAGGTCAGCGAGGGGAGCCTGCCCGTCCTTCATCACCTCGGGCGCCGTGGTCGCGAACGCGCACTGGTGCACGACGCCCGAGTCGAACCAGACGTCGAGCGTATCGGTCAGCTTGTCGTAGCGCGCGGCCTCGCTGCCGAGCCAGTCCTCGGCAGTCGAGCCGAACCAGGCCTCGAGCCCTTCCTTCTCGACCCGGTCGGCGACCTTGCGCAGCAGCGCCGGCGTGTCCGGGTGCAGCGTCTCGTCCTGCTTGTCGACGAACAACGCCAGCGGCACGCCCCAGTAACGCTGCCGCGAAATGCACCAGTCCGGGCGACTCGCGACCATCTCGGCAATGCGCGCCTCGCCCCAGTCCGGAATCCAGTCGGTGGCCTCGATGCCCTTCAGCGCGGCGCCGCGCAGGCCGCGGGCGTCCATCGACACGAACCACTGGCGCGTCGCGCGGAAAATCAGCGGCGTCTTGTGGCGCCAGCAATGCGGGTAGCTGTGCGTGATCTCGGCCAGGTGCGCCAGCGCGCCGCGCTGCCTGAGTCCCTCGATCACGATCGGATCGGCCTTGCGCACGTGCTGGCCACCGACCAGCGGCGTGCCGGGCGCGAACACGCCGTTGGCGCCAACCGGGTTGTCCACCGGCAAACCGTTCTCCTGCCCGACGATGAAGTCCTCGACGCCGTGGGCCGGCGCCGTGTGCACCAGGCCGGTGCCGGTCTCGAGCGTGACGTGCTCGCCGAGGATCAGCGGCACGTTGCGGTCGGCGAACGGATGGCGCGCCAGCAACCCCTTCAGCGCGTCGCCCTTGGCACGACCCAGAATCCTGGCCGTGCCGCCAAGGCGCTTGGCGAAACCCTCCAGCAGCGGCTCCACCACGACGAAGCAGCCCTGCCCCGACACCTCGGCCAGCGCGTAGTCGAACTCCGGGTGCAGCGTGATCGCCTGGTTCGCCGGCAGGGTCCACGGCGTGGTCGTCCAGATCACGAACGCGACATCGCCCGCGGCCTTCGCCTTGAAGCGCTTCGCCACCTCGGCGGCATCCACGGCGATGAACTTCACGTCGATCGCCGGCGACTTCTTGTCCTCGTATTCGACCTCGGCCTCGGCCAGCGACGAGCCGCAGTCCAGGCACCAGTGCACCGGCTTGGCGCCGCGCACCACGTGGCCGCGCTCGACGATCTTCGCCAGCGCGCGCAGCTGCTCGGCCTCGTAGGCCGGCAGCATGGTCAGGTACGGGCGCTCCCAGTCGGCCAGCACGCCGAGGCGCTTGAAGTCGGCGCGCTGGCGGTCGATCTGCTCGGTCGCGTACTCGCGGCATTTCGCGCGGAACGCCCTGGCGTCGAGCTTGTCGCCGACCTTGCCGTGCTTCTTCTCGACCTGCAGCTCGATCGGCAGGCCGTGGCAATCCCAGCCCGGGATGAACGGCGCGTAGTGGCCCGACAGGCGCGCGGCCTTCACCACGATGTCCTTGAGCACCTTGTTGACGACGTGGCCGATGTGGATGTCGCCGTTGGCGTACGGCGGGCCGTCGACGAACCAATAGGCCGGGCGGCCGGCGGTCTCGTCACCGATCCTCGCGTACAGGTGCTCGGTTTCCCAGCGCGCCAGCACCTGCGGCTCGCGCTGGGCGAGGTTAGCCTGCATCGGAAACTTCGTTTCCGGCAGGTTCAGCGTGTCCTTGTAGTCCTTCTCGGCCACCGTCATCGCACTCCGAGCGCGGCGCGCGCCTGCGCGCCGTCTGCCTGCATCTGGGCCGCCAGCGCCTCGAACGATTCGAAGCGCTGCTCGTCCCGCAAAAACTTCATGAACCGCACCTCGACCAGCTCGCCGTACAGCGAGCCCGGCTCGCCGAAGACGTGCGCTTCGAGCACACAGTCGCTGCGTTCCAGCCCTGCCCTCGCCAACGTCGGCCGGACGCCGAGACTGGCCACCCCGCTCCACTCGCGCCCCGCGCAGCGCACCTGGACCGCGTACACGCCCATGCGCAACGCCGGGCGCCGCCGCATCGGCACGTTAACGGTCGGCATGCCGAGCTTGTGACCGAGTTGCTGCCCGCGCCGCACGCGCCCGCCGAGCGCGTACGGCCGGCCAAGCAGCCGCTCCGCACGCGCCAGGTCAGGCACCGCCAGCGCTTCGCGCACTGCCGTCGAGCTGACCCGCTCGCCGCCCGCCGCCACCGTGCCGACCGCCTCGGCTTCAAAAGCGTGCTTCGCGCCAAGCTTCTGCAACAGGGCGAGATCGCCGTCGCGGCCGGCGCCGAAGCGAAAATCGTCGCCGACCACCACCGCCTTCACGCCGAGCTTGCCGACCAGCACCTCTTCGACATAGCGCCCCGCCTCGATCGCGGCGAAACGCGTGCCGAAGCGCACGCACAACACGCGATCCACGCCGGCCGCCGACAGCTGCGCAAGTTTGTCGCGGAACGTCGCGACGCGGCCCGGAGCCTTGCCCCTGGCGAAGAGCTCGCGCGGTGTCGGCTCGAAGATCTGGACCGCGACCGGCACCCGGTGGCGCGCCGCGAACTGCCTGAGCCGCGCAATCAGCGCCTGGTGGCCGCGATGAAAGCCGTCGAAGTTGCCGATCGAAAGCACGCAGCCGCGGTGGCGCTCGCGCAGGTTGTGCAGACCGCGGATCAGCTCCATGGACCACCCTTGAAGTCCTTCAGCCGGACACCCGTCGCAAGGAGCGCCCCGAAGTACACCGTCGCCGCGGCCAGGATGGTCGCCGCCAACCGGCCGCCGCGCTCCAGCGCCGGTGCGCCCGTCCAGCCGCCGAGATCGCCCGCCAGGACCAGCAGCAGGCCGGCCATCATCGCGTTGGCAACCAGCAGTTGCACGGCGAACCGCCCCCAGCCCGCGCCGGGCTGATACACACCGTCGCGGCGCAGGCGCCGGAACAGCAGGGCCGCATTGATCCAGGCGCCGGTCGCCGTGGCCAGCGCGATCGCGGCGTGCGGCGCGGCAAAGCCCGCCCACAACGCAAGACCGGTGAACGCGAGGCTGCAGGCCATGCCGGAACCGAAGGCGATGAAGGCGTACCGCAGCGGCGCGCGGGTTTCCTGGCGCGCATAGAACCCGGGCACCAGCACCTTGACCAGCGAAAACCCGAGGAACGCGAACGAATAACCGGCCAGCGCCCAGGCCGCCATTTCGACGTCGTGCGCCGTGGCGCGCCCGTACTGGAACAGCGTGCTGACCAGCGGCCCGGCCAGCAGCAGCAGGCCGAGCATCGCCGGCGTGCCGATCACGAACACCATGCGAAGGCCCCAATCCAATGTCGCGCTGTATGCGGCCGGCGCCTGGCGCGCGTGCTGGGCGGCGAGGCTCGGCAGGATCACGGTCGCGATCGCGATGCTGAACGTGCCGAGCGGGAACTCCATCAGCCGGTCACCCCACCACAGCCAGGTGATATAGCCGTCGCCCGGCAGGAACGAGGCGATGATCGTGTCGAGCAGCAGGCTGAACTGCGAGGCCGACGACCCGATCATGATCGGGATCATCAGCGTGATGATCCGCCGCACCTGCGGATCCTTCCAGCCCCAGCGCGGGTGTGGCAGCAGGCCGATGCGCGCGACCGCCGGCAGCAGGAACAGCAGTTGCACCAGCCCGGCTGCCAATACCGAGATCGCCAGCGCCTCGACCGACGGCGAAAAGAACCACGCCGCGACGATCATGCAGACGTTCAGCCAGATCGGGTTCAGCGCCGCCAGCGCGAAGCGCCCGTAGGCGTTCAGGACCCCGGCGATGAACGCGGTCAGCGAGATCAGCAGCAGGTACGGGAAGGTCCAGCGCAACAGCTCCACGCCGAGCGCGAATTTCTCCGGCTGGTCGGCGAAGCCCGGCGCGAACAGCAGCAGCACCAGCGGCGCGCCGAGCACGGCCAGCGCGGTGACGATCAGCAGCACGCCCGCGAGCGTGCCGGCGACCACGTCGACCAGCGCCTTGACCTCCTCGGGCGTGCGCACGGTCTTCGCCTCGGTCAGCACCGGCACGAACGCCTGCGCGAACGCGCCCTCGGCGAACAGCCGCCGGAACAGGTTCGGGATGCGGAAGGTGACGAAGAAGACGTCCGTCGCCGCGCTGACGCCGTAGAGCGTCGCCAGCAGGACGTCGCGCACGAGGCCCAGCACGCGCGACGCCAGCGTCATGAGGCTGACGACGCCGGTGGATTTGAGCAAGCTGCCCGCCATCAGAATCCTTTCTTGTCATGCCGGCGCAAGCCGGCATCCAGTGTCTTTTGCGGACCAAAGGCACTGGCCCCCGGCTTCCGCCGGGGCGACCGTTTTTGCAACGGAAAACGGTCGATTGACAAAGGCCCGCCCCCTCAGAATACTACGCGCCCTTCAAATCCCCGTAGCATCCCGGAGCTTCCCTTGGCCAATATCCGTTCGGCGAAAAAGCGTGCCCGTCAGGCCGTCGTCGCCCGCGCCGCAAACACCGCCCAGCGCTCGATGTACCGCACGCTGATCCGCAACGTGATCAAGGCGATCGACGCCAAGGACAAGGCCAAGGCCGAAACCGCGTACAAGGAGATGGTGCCGGTGCTGGACCGCTACGCCGCCAGGGGCATGATCCACCGCAACAAGGCCGCGCGGCACAAGAGCCGCCTGACCAGCCGCATCAAGGCGCTGGGCTGATACAAAAAACCGGCGCGAGCCGGTTTTTTTTGCTCGTCACCCCGACGGAAGCAGCGGTCCAGCGCTGTGATTGGAAGGCACTGGGTCCCGGCTTTCGCCGGGACTGGATTCCGGCTTTCGCCGGAATGACGGTTACGACAACACGAGGTTGTCGCGGTGGATCAGCTCGGGCGCGCCGGGATAACCCAGCGCCTGCTGCACCTTGGCGCTGGCCAGGCCCAGGATGCGCTTGCTCTCGGCTGCGTCGTAGTTGACCAGCCCGCGCGCCACTTCGCGGCCGTCGGGATCGAGGCATAGCACCAGGTCGCCGCGGCCGAACTCGCCCTCGACCTTCTTCACGCCGACCGGCAGCAGGCTCTTGCCCTGGTCGCGCAGCACCCGGGCGGCGCCGGCGTCGAGATGCAACTTGCCGCGTACCTGCAACTGGCCGGCGATCCAGCGCTTGCGCGCCGCCATCACGCCCTGCGCGGGCTTGAGCAGCGTGCCGGTCGATTCGCCCGACGCAAGCTTCGCCAGAACTTCCGGCGCGCGGCCGTGCGCGATCACCGTGGCGGCGCCGGAACGCGCCGCCCACCGCGCTGCGATGAGCTTGGTGCGCATCCCGCCGCGGCCGAGCTCGCCGCGGCCCCCAGCAGCCATCGCCTCGAGCTTCGGGTCCGACAGCTCGGCTTCCGCAATGAGCCTGGCGTCCTTGTGCGTACGCGGATCGGCGTCGAACAGTCCTTCCTGGTCGGTCAGGATCACCAGCACATCGGCCTCGACCAGGTTCACCGCCAGCGCCGCCAGCGTGTCGTTGTCGCCGAGTCGGATTTCGTCGGTCGCAACGGTGTCGTTCTCGTTGATGACCGGGATCACGCCGTACTCGAGCAGCGCTTTCAGCGTGCCGCGAGAATTCAGGTAGCGGTCGCGGTCGGAAACGTCCTCGTGCGTCAGCAGCACTTGCGCGGTGTGCAGGCCATGTTGCGAGAACGCCGACTCCCAGGCCTGCACCAGGCCCATCTGGCCGACCGCGGCCGCGGCTTGCAGCTCGCTCAGCACGGCGGGGCGCTGCTTGAGGCCCAGCCGGGCCATGCCCTCGGCGACTGCGCCCGAGGACACCAGTACGATTTCGCGGCCGGATTTGCGCAAGCCCGCGAGCTGCGCGGCCCACTCGGCGATCGCCGGGCGATCGAGCCCCTGCCCCTTGGCGGTCAGCAGCGAGCTGCCGACCTTCACCACCCAGCGCCTGGATTTCGCGAGCTTCTCGCGCGCGCTCATGGCGCCTCGTCAGGCTTCTTCATGGCGCGGGGTGATCCTCGATCCATTTCATCACCGCGCGCGACAGCTCCTCGGTGCCCTGCCGGGTCGCAGCCGAGATCGCGAACCAGGGCTTGGTCCACTTCAGCTGCTTGACCACTTTCTGGCAGTGCGCGCGCGCGTTGCGATCGCCCAGCAGATCGACCTTGTTAAACACCAGCCACTGCGTCTTCTTCGCGACGCCGGCGGAAAACGCCTTCAGCTCGCGGTTGATCTTGCGCACGTTGGCGGCGATGTCGGCGCCGTCGGGCGGCAGCACGTCGATCATGTGCAGCAGCAGGCGCGTGCGCTGGACGTGCTTGAGGAAGCGGATGCCCAGGCCCGCGCCCTCCGCGGCGCCCTCGATCAGGCCCGGGATGTCCATCATCACGAAGCTCTTGAGTGGCCCGACCGACACCACGCCCGGCTGCGGATAGAGCGTGGTAAACGGATAGTCCGCGATCTTCGGGCGCGCGGCCGACACCGAGGCCAGCAGCGTGGACTTGCCGGCGTTGGGCATGCCGAGCAGCCCGACGTCGGCCATCAGCGACAGCTCGAGCCGCAAGTCGCGCTGGTCGCCCTTGGTGCCCGGCGTGAACTGGCGCGGCGCGCGGTTGGTGCTCGACTTGAAGCGCGCGTTGCCCAGGCCATGCCAGCCGCCCTGCGCGATCAGCAGGCGCGAGTTTTTCTTCGTCAGCTCGCCCATCAGCTCGTCGGTGTCGGCGTCGTAGATCATGGTCCCGAGCGGCATCGGGATGTCGAGGTCGCCGCCCTTGGCGCCGGTGCAGTTCTTGCGATGGCCCTGCTCGCCGTGCTGCGCGCGGTACACGCGGTTGAAGCGGAAGTCGGCCAGTGTGTTCAGGTTGATGTCGGCCACGGCGTGAATGGTGCCGCCGTCGCCGCCGTCACCGCCGTCCGGGCCGCCGAACGGGACCTTCATCTCGCGCCGGAAGCTGACGTGACCGCGCCCGCCGTTGCCGGCTTCGATGCGGATGGTTGCCTCGTCTACGAACTTCATAAATCAATGGTGTCAGAGTCGATTGAAATC
>JBOICR010000119.1:0-1673 GCA_050740195.1 Nevskiaceae bacterium
CGCTCAGGTTGGTGTACAGCACCTGTTCCTTCGGGGCCGGCGCGACGAAGCCGCGCATCTGGTCGAGCACCTTGGTCACGGTGAACTTCGGCGGGATCACGCCCATCGACTCGCGCAGCTGGAGCCCTTCGAGCACCTGGTCGAACTTCCACTTGAACTTGCCGAGCCGCGCGACGTAGTCGCGCGCGGTCTCGGCGTCGTTGACCTGGTGCGTGTTGATCATGAAGTCCGGCAGCTGGCTCTGGATGCCGAACAGCTGGTTGACCGGGAAGTTGTGGAACATCCAGCGCTCGCCGTCGGCCTGGTTCTGCAGGAACCACTCGAGCACGTCGTAGGAGATCTTGCGCTGCTCGTTGAGCGAGGCGCGGTCGTAGCGGCGCAGCGTGTCGAGGCTCTCGCGCAGCTGCGCAGCCAGCTCCTTCTGGCGCGCGACCGAGACGTCGGACAGGTCGTCGTTGTGGAAGTCGATGCCCATCGGCTCGAGCAGGCGCAGGTACGACAGCGTCTCGGGGTCGTCGATGACGGCGCGCAGGAAGGCCTTCTCGAAGAAGATGTCGATCGAGAACGGCTTGAAGTACCAGACCTGGACGACCGCCAGCACCGCCAGGAGCACGACCGCGGCCAGCAGGCCGCCGAGGACCTTCAGCAGTTTCTTCAGGGCGGTCATGGCTACATCTTCTCCAGCACGCGCTTCTCGAGCACCGGCAGCGGCATCGGGCCGACGCCGAGCACGAGATTGTGGAACTGCTTCAGCGTGAATTTCTCGCCTTCGCGGGCCTTGAGGGCCTCGCGCAGCTCGAGGATCTTGAGCATGCCGGTCTTGTAGGCCAGCGCCTGTCCCGGGTTGACCAGGTAGCGCTCGATCTCGCCGATCACGTCGCCCTCCGGCTGGCCGGTCTTTTCGATCATGTATTGGATCGCCTGCTCGCGGGTCCAGCGCTTGTGGTGCATGCCGGTGTCCACCACCAGGCGCACCGCGCGGAACATCTCGGCCTGCAGGCGGCCGAGGTTGTCGAGCGGCTCCTTCTGGAAGCCGAGCTCCCACGCCAGCTGCTCGGAGTACAGCGCCCAGCCCTCGGAATACACCGTGAACAGCGACAGCGTGCGGAACGTCGGCACGCCCTTGACGTCCTGCGCGGTCGCGATCTGGAAGTGGTGGCCGGGAATCGCCTCGTGGTACGCCAGCGTGCGCATGCCCCATTTGGCGTTCTCGCGCATGTCGCGCATGTTGATGTAGAAGATCGCCTTGCGCGATTTGTCCATCGGCGCCGCGAGGTAGTGCGCGCCGGGGGCAGTCTTCTCGCGGAACGTCTCGATGCGCTTGACGTCGACGCCGACCGCCGGCTTCAGGTCGAACGCGTTGTCCAGGCCGGTGCCGATCTCGTCGATGATCCGCGTGTATTCGGCGATCGCCTGCGCGCGCCCCTCATCGGTTTCCGGATAGAGCTGCGCCGGGTCTTCGCCGAGCTTGGCCATCCGCGCGCCGACGCTGCCTTCGGTCAGGCCCTGATCGCGCAGGATCTTGTCGATCTCGCCTTCGAGGCGGGCGACTTCCTTGAGTCCGGTCTCGTGCACCTGGTCCGCGGTCAGCGGCAGCGTGGTGTGGTTGCGCACGCACCAGGCGTAGTACTCGTCGCCGTCGGGCAGCGACCACACGCCGTTGCTGGCGGTGA
>JBOICR010000120.1:0-14740 GCA_050740195.1 Nevskiaceae bacterium
TGGCGCTGCCGATCGAGCCCGGCAAGGGCGCCGAGGTGCCGGCCTTCACCGGCAACCCGCTGCCGCCCCTCGACATGCTCGACCCGCCGCAGCCGGCCACGCTGGGCTACAGCGCCGAGGACCTCGAGCGCATTTCGCGCGAAGTCGAGCAGCACCTGAAGGATTTCGGTGTCGAGGTGCGTGTCGTCGCCGCGCAGCCGGGCCCGGTCGTGACCCGCTTCGAGCTGGCGCCGGCACCGGGCGTGAAGGGCAGCCAGATCAGCAACCTCGCCAAGGACCTGGCGCGCGCGTTGTCCGTGTCGAGCGTGCGCGTGATCGAGGTGATCGAGGGCAAGTCGGTCATCGGCCTCGAAATCCCGAACCAGAAGCGCGACATCGTCATGCTGTCCGAGATCCTCAACGCGCCGGCCTACTCGGGATCGCACTCGCCGATCACGCTTGCGCTCGGCAAGGACATCGCCGGCGAGCCGGTGGCGGTGGACCTGGCGCGGATGCCGCACCTCATGGTTGCCGGAACGACCGGTGCCGGCAAGAGCGTCGCCATCAACGCGATGATCCTGTCGATGCTGTACAAGGCCACGCGCGAGCAGGTGCGCTTCATCTTCATCGACCCGAAGATGCTCGAGCTGTCGGTCTACGAGAGCATCCCGCACCTGCTGACGCCCGTCGTCACCGACATGAAGGACGCCGCCAACGCGCTGCGCTGGTGCGTGGCCGAGATGGAGCGCCGCTACCGTCTCATGACCGCGCTGGGCGTGCGCAACATCGGCGGCCTGAACCGCAAGGTCGACGAAGCCGCGGCGAAAAAGGAGCCGCTGAAAGATCCGCTGTACGCGCCGCCGGCCGTCTCCGGCGACGAGCCCGCGCCGCCCGCGGGCGAGGCGCCCGACCTGCTGCCGTTGCCGAACATCGTCGTCGTGATCGACGAACTGGCCGACATGATGATGGTGGTCGGCAAGAAGGTCGAAGAGCTGATCGCGCGGCTGGCGCAGAAGGCCCGCGCCGCCGGCGTGCACCTGATCGTCGCCACGCAGCGCCCGAGCGTCGACGTCATCACCGGCTTGATCAAGGCCAACATCCCCTCACGCATCGCCTTCCAGGTGGCGTCGCGCGTGGACTCGCGCACCATCCTCGACCAGATGGGCGCGGAAACGCTGCTCGGCCACGGCGACATGCTGTACCGCCCGATCGGCGCCAGCGCCGTGCAGCGCATCCACGGCGCCTTCGTCGGCGACGAGGAAGTGCACAAGGTCGTGAAGTACCTGCGCCAGGTCGGCGAGCCCGAGTACATCGAGGACGTGCTGGCCGACGAGATCAAGCCGGAGGCGGAGGCTGACGCCGACGCCGAGCAGGACCCGCTGTACGACCAGGCGGTGCAGGTCGTGCTGGAGAGCCGCAAGGCGTCGGTGTCATGGGTGCAACGGCGCCTGAAGATCGGCTACAACCGCGCCGCGCGCATGGTCGAGAAGATGGAGGCCACCGGGCTGGTCGGCCCGAGCGGCCCGGGCGGCGTGCGCGAAGTGCTGGCGCAGAACAGATGACAGATGTTTCTCGCCAAGCAAGAATGAAGAACCCGATTGCAGTTCTTTTCCTTGGCGCGCTTGGCGTGCTTGGCGTGAAGCAGTCTTTTGCTTCTCCGGAAACCGACGCGTTGCAGCACTTCGTCGGCAAGGTCGACACGCTGTCGGCGAACTTCCAGCAGGTCCAGAAGGACGAGCGCGGCAAGGTGCTGTCGGCCTCGTCGGGCCGGCTGTGGCTGTCGCGTCCCGGCAAGTTCAAGTGGAGCTATGAGAAGCCCTACCAGCAGCTGATGGTCTGCGACGGCCGGGAGCTGTGGAGCTTCGACCCGGACTTGAACCAGGCGATGGTGCGCCCGGCCGGCGCGTCCCTGCAGGGTACGCCGGCCCAGTTGCTGACCGACCGCAGCGCGCTCGACGAGCATTTCAAGATCGAAGGCGCCGGCAGCGACGGCGGTGCGCTGCGCCTGCGGCTGCTGCCGAAGGCGGCCGACAGCGACTTCAAGTCGATCGAAATCTGGTTCGCGGACAACGTGCCGGTGCGCATGCGCTTTCAGGATCCGCTCGGCGGCGTCAGCGACGTGGAATTCACCGGCATCAAGACCAACCTCTTGCTGGACGCGAGCCTGTTCCGGTTCGATCCGCCCAAGGGCACGGAAGTGATCCGCGCCGAGGGGCCGCCGGGGCGATGAGCGACGTGATCCAGGAACCCGACGGATGCCCGCGGCACTCGCGGTAGCTGTCGGCGGCGCCGCCGGCTCGCTCGCGCGTTTCTACATGATTGTCGCGATGAAACGCGTCGATCAGGTCTTTCCCTGGGGCACGCTGCTGGTCAACGTGCTCGGCAGTTTCCTGATCGGCGCGGTCTGGGCCTGGTTCCTGGATCGTCCCGATACACCGGAATGGGTGCGGGTGGGCCTGATGACCGGCGTGCTTGGCGGCTACACGACCTTGTCCTCGGTGTCGCTGGAAACGGTGCTGCTGCTCGAGTCGGGTGCGTACTGGCAGGCGGGCGCCAGCGTCGCCGCGAACCTCGGCCTCAGTGTGCTGGCCTGCCTGGCGGCGCTGTGGCTGTGCCGGCCGTTGTTCGCCGCGTAAAATGGACGCAGGAAACCCAGGCCGAACATGCTAGACCCGAAGCTTCTACGCTCCGAGCCCGACCGCGTGCGCCAGCAGCTGGCGCGGCGCGGCTTCGCATTCGACCTCGAAAAATTCTCGTCGCTCGAAGGGCGGCGCAAGTCGTTGCAGGTCGAGACCGAGCAGCTGCAGGCCGACCGCAACGCGCGCTCGAAGGCGATCGGCCAGGCCAAGGGCCGCGGCGAGGACGTCGCGCCGCTGATGCGCGAGACCGAGAGGCTGAAGGGACGGCTGGACGCCAACGCGGCCCAGCTCGAATCGCTGCAGGCCGAGGTCGACCAGTTCGCGCTGAACCTGCCGAACCTGCCGCACGCGTCGGTGCCGGACGGCGCCGATGAGAGCAAGAACGCCGAGGTCCGCCGCTGGGGCAAGCCGCGGCCGGCATCCGGCATGAAGGACCACGTCGACCTGGGCGAGGCGCTCGGCCAGATGGACTTTGCCGCGGCCGCCAAGCTGACCGGCTCGCGCTTCGTCGTGCTGAAGGGCCAGCTCGCGCGCATGCACCGCGCCCTGGTCCAGTTCATGCTCGACCTGCACACGCGCGAGCACGGCTACGAAGAGGTCTACGTCCCGTACCTGGTCAACGCGCAGTCGCTGCGCGGCACCGGCCAGCTGCCGAAGTTCGCGGCCGACCAGTTCGCGGTGAGCGGCGAACAGGACTGGTGGCTGATCCCCACCGCCGAAGTGCCGGTCACCAACCTGCTGCGCGACGAGATCGTGCCCGGCGCGCAACTGCCGAAGAAATGGGTCGCGCACACGCCGTGCTTCCGCGCCGAGGCCGGCGCGGCCGGCAAGGACACGCGCGGCATGATCCGCCAGCACCAGTTCGAGAAGGTCGAGCTGGTGCAGGCCGTGCTGCCGGAAAAATCCTACGACGCCCTGGAAGAACTGGCCGGGCACGCCGAAGCGGTGCTCAAGCGCCTGGAGCTGCCGTATCGCACGGTGGCACTGTGTGCCGGCGACATGGGCTTCAGCGCGGCCAAGACCTACGACCTCGAGGTGTGGCTGCCGTCGCAGGACCGCTACCGCGAGATCTCGTCGTGCTCGAACTTCGAGGACTTCCAGGCCCGCCGCATGCTGGCGCGCTGCCGCCGCTCGGCCGACGGCAAGCCGGAGCTGCTGCATACGCTGAACGGGTCGGGCCTTGCGGTCGGCCGCACGCTCGTCGCGATCATGGAGAATTTCCAGGACGGCGCGGGCCGCATCGGGGTGCCCGCGGCGCTGCAGCCGTACCTGGGCGGGTTGCAGCACATCGGTTGACGGAGAAAGGATTGATGAAGCGGATGACGTGGGTGGCGATGCTGGGATTGGCGCTGTCGGGTTGCAGCAGCAGCGACGAGGAAAGCACCGAGGCGTTCTGCAACTCCTTCGGTGTGGGCGCAACGTTCACCTTCAACTGCAACGCGGGCTGCACGCTGGCCAGCAGCGGATTCGCCTCGGACCAGGACCTCGACACCACCGCGTCGATCGTGCCCGTCAACGGCCAGACCACCTACACCGCGGTGCTGATGGCGACATCGGCGACGGACCTGCCGGGCGGCACCGACGTCGGCGTATTCGTCTCGCAGCCGCAGCAGCGCCAGTCGATGACCAACGTCATCAGGACCTACCTGGACGGCAACCTGCAGGAGACGCTGACTCCGAACAACACGGTCATCGTCACGCCAAGCACCGGCACGCCGGCGGACGGGTTCCTCGGCATGCGCACGACCGCGACCGAGGCCTTCGACCAGGTCGAGTTCACCGCTACCGTCACCTGGACGGTTGGCCAGACCCCGGTCTATTACGTCTACGAGACTTGCAGCGACGGCGGCGAGTTCTAGGCGCGGCGGCGCCGGAAGATCGGCGTCGAGTCGTCGGCCGCGCCCTGGTAACCGAAGCTGAAATCGCGGAACGCCTTCAGCGCGTCGTTCAGGTCGGCGCCGGGCTTCAGTTCGAAGGCGTTCACGCCGCAGCGGTGCATGTAGTACATCGCGTCGCGGAACACGTCGCCGACGGCGCGAATCTCGCCCTTGAAGCCGAAACGTTCGCGCAGCGCGCGCGCCTGCGAATAGCCGCGGCCGTCGAACGTTCGGCCGCCCTCGGGCTTGGGCTGGATGAAGGCGAACGTCACCGCGACCAGGGCCAGCGCGCCGAGGTCGTCCTTCAGCTCGGCCACATCGAGGGTGCCCGGGATCGCGACGCCGAGGCTGCCGCGCGCCCTGAGCGCGACCTTTTCCGCCAGCCAGCGCGCGTGCGAGACGATCACCTTGTCCGACGCCGGCAGGGCGGCGGTGTCGTCCAGCCGCGTCCAGTCGTCCTCGACGATGGCGCGGTCGCGGATGATCTTCATGCCGCGACCTCCTCGTCGGCGTAGACCTTGGCCTTGAACGGCGCCAGTCCGATGCGCCGGTACGTGTCGATGAAGCGCTCGCCATCCTCGCGATGGTCGACGTAGGTCTCGATCAGCTTCGCGATCGTGTCGATCACCTGGTCGCGCGCGATGGACGGGCCGATGCGGTCACCCAGCGCCGCGTCGTTGCTGGCGCTGCCGCCGAGCGTGATCTGGTACCACTCCTCGCCCTCTTTATCGACGCCGAGGATGCCGATGTGGCCGACGCTGTGATGGCCGCAGCCGTTCATGCAGCCCGACATCTTGATGCGGATCTCGCCGAGGTCGTAGAGGTAGTCGAGGTTGTCGTAGCGCTCGCTGAGCTCCTGCGCGATGCCGATCGAGCCGGCGTTCGCCAGCGAGCAGAAGTCGAGGCCGGGGCAGCAGATCAGGTCGGTCAGCGTTCCGATATTCGGCGTGGCGAGGCCCAGCGGCACCAGCGCCTGCCACAACGGGTAGAGGTCGGCCTGCTTCACGTCGCCGAACAGCAGGTTCTGGTCGTGCGTCGTGCGGATCTCGCCAGACGAATAGCGGTCGGCGAGGCCGGCGAGCGCATCCATCTGCGCGGACGTGCAGTCGCCCGGCGTGCCGCCACGCGGCTTGAGCGACACGAACGCGGCGCGATAGCCCGGCGCACGGTGGTCCCAGGTGTTGTGCCGGACCCAGGTCGCAAAGGTCTTGTCGGCGGCGAGCTGCACGGCATAGGTCGTGTCGCGCGCGGCCGTCGCGTCGTACGTGTGCGGCTGGAAGAACCGGCGGAAGTGCCGCAGGTCCTCGTTGCGCAGCTTCAGCGCGCCCTCGCGGATCTGGGCCCACTCGGTCTCGACCAGTCCGGTGAACTTCGCGACGCCCAGCTCCTTGACCAGGATCTTGATGCGCGCCTTGTGGATGTTGTCGCGGCGGCCGAGGCGGTTGTACACGCGCAGGATCGCCTCGAGGTAGGACAGCAGGTCCTGCTCGGGCAGGAAGTCGCGAATCTTCTGGCCGATGATCGGCGTGCGGCCCAGGCCGCCGCCGGCGTAAATCGTGTAGCCGGTCTCGCCGAGCGAACTGCTGACGATGCGCACGCCGATGTCGTGCGTGAGCAACGCCGCGCGTTCGTGCTGGGTCGCGGAGAACGCGATCTTGAACTTGCGCGGCAGGAAGTTGAACTCCGGATGGAACGAGGCCCACTGCCGGGTGATCTCGCAGTACGGGCGCGGGTCGGTCAGCTCGTCCCTGGCCACGCCGGCCAGGTGGTCGGTCGTGATGTTGCGCACGCAGTTGCCGGAGGTCTGGATGCCGTGCATCTCGACGCTGGCCAGGTTCTCGAGAATGTCGGGCACGTCCTCGAGCTTCGGCCAGTTGAACTGGATGTTCTGGCGCGTCGTGAAATGGCCGTAGTCGCGGTCGTAGCTGCGGGCGATGTGCGCGAGCATGCGCAGCTGCGTCGACGACAGAAGTCCGTACGGGATGCTGATGCGCAGCATCGGCGCGAAGCGCTGCAGGTAGAGCCCGTTGCGCAGGCGCAGCGCGCGGAACTCGTCCGGATGGATTTCGCCCGCGAGGTAACGGCGCGTCTGGTCGCGGAAGGCGGCGACGCGCTCGTTGACCAGCTGCTGGTCGTAGTTGTCGTACCGGTACATTGGGAAAAAGGGTAACAGGCGTTATATGCCGCCAGAAGCGGGGGGGTCCTCTAAATACAGACCAAACCGCTATATGGTCGGCAGCTTCTCGCCGAGCGCCTGGGCCAGCTTCATCCGCACCGCGGGGTCGGCTTCGGCGGCCACCCGGTCGACCTTGTCGCGGGTCAGGTGCGGCGCGAACAGCTGGATGAAGTCGTACATGAACCCGCGCAGGAACATGCCGCGGCGGAAGCCGATGTGCGTCGTGCTCGGCGTGAACAGCTGCGCGGCCTCGAGCCGCACCAGGTCCTTGTCGAGCTTCGGGTCGTAGGCCATGTGGGCGACGATGCCGACGCCCAGGCCCAGGCGCACGTAGGTCTTGATCACGTCGGCGTCGACCGCGGTCAGCACGACGTCGGGCTTGAGGCCGTGCGCCGCGAACGCCTGGTCGAGCTTGGAGCGCCCGGTGAAGCCGAACGTATAGGTCACGAGCGGGTGCGCCGCGACGTCCTTCAGCGTGAGCTTGCCCTTCTTCGCGGCCAGCGGATGGTCCGGCCGCACCAGCACGGCGCGGTTCCAGTGGTAGCAGGGGAGCATCACCAGCTCCTCGAAGTGCTCCATCGCCTCGGTCGCGATGGCGAAATCGGCCTGGCCCGACGCGGCGATGCCGGCGATCTGCGGCGGCGAGCCCTGGTGCAGGTGGAAACGCACCTTCGGGTAACGGTCGCGGAACCGGCGGATCACCTGCGGCAGCGCGTAGCGCGCCTGCGTGTGGGTGGTGGCGATGGCGAGGTCGCCGCGGTCGGTCTCGCGGTACTCCTGCGCGATGTTCTTGATGTTGCCGACTTCCTGCAGCAGCCGGCCGGTGTACTCGAGGATGCGCTGGCCGGCCGGCGTGACCTGGTCGAGGTGCTTGCCGCGGCGGCGGAACACGTCCACGCCGAGTTCCTCTTCGAGCAGCCGGATCTGCTTGGACACGCCGGGCTGGCTGGTGTGCAGCGCTTCGGCGGCGGCGGTGACGTTGAGGCCGCGCTTGGCGACTTCGTGGATGTAGTTCAGCTGGCGCAGTTTCATGAAGGCTTATGAAGATAAGTGCTTAAAGGAGGGCCCAATAATACTGTCTTTGCATGGTCAGGCGGTTATGCTGCCGGCCGTGACCGACGCCCCGTGGCCGTACTTTCCGATCTTCCTGAAGCTCACCGGCGAGCGCGTGCTGGTCGTGGGCGGCGGCGAGGTCGCGCTGCGCAAGGTCCGGCTGCTGCGGCGGGCGCAGGCCCGCATCGAGATCGTGGCGCGCGAGCTTCACCCGGAGCTCGCGGGGCTCACGCCGCGCGCCGCCGAGTTCGACGAAGCGCAGCTGGACGGCTGCCGTCTGGCGATCGCCGCGACCGACGACGCCGCGCTCAACGGGCGCGTCGCCGCCGCCGCGCGTGCCCGCGGCATCCCGGTCAACGTGGTCGACGACGCGGCCTCGAGCAGCTGGATCACGCCGTCGATCGTCGACCGCGCGCCGGTGCTGGTGGCGATTTCCAGCAGCGGCGCCGCGCCGGTGCTGGCACGGCGGCTGCGCGAGCAGATCGAAGCACTGTTGCCGGCCGCGCTCGGGCGGCTCGCATCGTTCCTGGCCAGGGTAAGGCCGCGCCTGAAGGCAGCCGCAGCCGGCCGCAGGCGCGCGGCGACCGAGCAATTCCTCGACGGCGCCGGCAGCCAGCGCCTGCTGGTCGGCGACGAGCCCGCGGCACGTCGCGTGCTGGACGACCTGCTCGCGGGCGGCGCCGCGGCCGGCGAGGTGTACCTGGTCGGCGCCGGGCCGGGCGATCCGGACCTCCTCACGTTCCGCGCGCTGCGGCTGATGCAACAGTGCGACGTCGTGCTGTACGACCGGCTGGTGTCGGCGCCGATCGTCGACCGCGTGCGGCGCGACGCCGAACGCATCTTCGTCGGCAAGGGCCCCAAGCAGCACGAACTGTCGCAGCAGGAGATCAACCAGTTGCTGGTGACGCTGGCGCGGCAGGGCAAGCGCGTGCTGCGGCTCAAGGGCGGCGATCCGTTCATCTTCGGACGCGGCGGCGAGGAGATCGACACACTCGCTTCGCAGGGCATCGCCTTCCAAGTGGTGCCGGGCATCACCGCGGCCAACGGCTGCGCGGCCTACGCCGGCATCCCGCTGACGCATCGCGACTACGCCCAGTCGGTGGTGTTCGTCACCGGGCACGCCCGGCAGGACGGCCAGCTCGAGCTCGATTGGCCGTCGCTCGCGCGCAAGGGGCAAACCGTCGTGTTCTACATGGGGCGCGGATCGCTGCCGGCGCTGTGCGCGGCGATGGCGAAGCACGGCCTGCCGCCGGACTGGCCGGCCGCGCTGGTGGAGGAGGGCACATCACCGCAGCAGCGCGTCGTCACCGGCACGCTCGCGACGCTGCCGGGGCTGGTCGAGCGCGCCGGCGTCGCTGGTGCGAGCCTGGTTATCGTCGGCGAGGTGGTGAAGCTGCGCGAGCGCCTGCAGTGGTTCGAAGGCCGCCGCTCGTGAGGGGCGCGGCGGCTATGGCCGTACTCGCGCTGGCATTCCCGGCGCACGCCGAGCGCGAAAGCTACGCCGGTCTGCCGTCCGGCGCGGAAGTCCAGGTGCTGCAGAACCCCGGCTTCGTCGTCGGATATTCGGATGCGCGCCGCCAGCCGCTGTGGGTCACCTATCGCGCCGAGTCGCTGAAAGGGCAGCGCTCCTACCGGCGCATCGACCGCTTCGAGCCGGATCCGCGCCTCACGCGGCCGGTCCGTCACCAGGACTACACGCGCAGCGGTTACACCCGCGGCCACCTGGCGCCGGCCTACCTGATCGGGCGGCTGTACGGCCGCGATGCCCAGCGGGCCACGCACCTGATGAGCAACATCGCGCCGCAGAAGGCGCGCCTCAACGAGTTGCTGTGGCAGCGGCTCGAGGAGGCCGAGGCCGACGTGGTGGCTCCGGGGGCGATCGAGCTGTGGGTCGCGGCGGGACCGGTGTTCGGCTCGTCGCGTTCGCTCCAAGGTTCCGGCATCGCGCTGCCGGAGGCGTTCTACCGCGTGTGGATCGACCTGCGCGACGGGCAGCCGTGGGCGCTGGCGTTCCTGGTGCCGCAGTCGGTCTGCGGCAGCGAGCCGCTGTCGCAGTTCCTCACCACGATCGACGAGATCGAGCGGCGCACCGGGCTCGACTTTTTCCACGAGATGCCGGACGCACAGGAAGCCGCGCTCGAGCGCGGCCACTCGACCGAGGGCTGGCGCCTGGATCGCTACGACGCGCGGCCGGCGCGCTACGCCGAGCGCTACGCGAAGCAGCGCTGCCAGAGCCCGATGATGTAAAGTGTGCTTGACATGGTCGAAGGACCCGCTCTAGGATGATGTAAAGCACACTTTACATGCGGAGCGGGGCCATGATCAGTCGCAAGTACCTGCAGGAATCGGTGGTGTGGATGCTGGCCTTCCTGCTGACCTTTGCGCTCGCCGCGTGGCTTGCGAAAGCGTGGCCCGGCCCATCGCCCTGGCGCCTGCTGGTCCTGGCGCCCGCCGTGGCCGCGGTTTGCGCCGGCCTGTGGGTGGAACTGCGCCAGGTCGCGCGCATGGACGAGCTGCACCGATACATGTACCTGATCGCGACGCTGACCGGCTCCATGCTCGCCATGCTGTTCTGCGCCGTGGCCTACATGGGCGAAGCGCTGGAATTCTGGCCGCGCATCTCGCCGATCTACGCCGTCGCGGCGCTGGGTCTGGGCTTCGCCGTCGGCTGGATCGGTGCGCGGCGGCGCTTCGGATGAACAACAACATCCGCGATCGCCGCGCCGAACGCGGCTGGACCCAGCAGGACCTGGCCGAGCGCCTCGGCGTCTCGCGCCAGACCGTGATCGCCGTCGAGACCGGCAAGTACGACCCGAGCCTGCCACTGGCGATGCGCATCGCGCGCCAGTTCCGCTGCCGCGTCGAAGACCTGTTCTTCCTGGAGGCCTGATGCGCGCACCCGTCGTTGCCTTCGTGCTGCTGGCACTGCCCGGCGCTGCCGCGGCGCGCCAGGTCGGCGCGGTCGCCTTCACGCCGTGCGAGCTGAAAGCCGCGCGCGTCGCGGGCGGCGTCAAGGCCGAGTGCGCGCGCTTCGAGGTACCGGAAGATCCCGCCGCGCCGCAGGGCCGCAGCATCACGCTGCGCCTGGCGCTGGTGCCGTCTCGCGCCGACGCGCCGGCGCCCGATCCGGTCGTGTTCCTGGCCGGAGGGCCGGGTCAGTCCGCGCTCGACGCGTACCCGCTGGTGGCCGGCGCGTTCCGGCCGTTGCTGGCGCGCCGCCACGTGTTGCTGGTCGAGCAGCGCGGCACCGGAGAGTCGAGCCCGCTGCGCTGCGCGCTGCCCGACTGGAAGCGCCCCGAGGCCTGGCAATCCCCGGCGGTTCGCGAGCAGGCCCGCAGCTGCCTGGCCGCGTACGAAGGCAAGGCCGACCCGCGCCACTACGCGACCGTCGATTACCTGCGCGACCTCGAGGCCGTGCGCGCGGCGCTGGGCGTCGCGCAGCTCAACGTCGCCGGCGGTTCCTATGGCACGCGCGTGGCGCTGGACTACCTGCGCCGATACCCGCGATCGGTGCGCAGCGTGTTTGTCGACAGCGTGGTGCCGCCGGAACTGGCGCTCGGGCAGGACCATGCGCGCAACCTCGACGAGGCGCTGGCCCGCATCTCGAGCCGGTGCAGCGCGGACGGCGCCTGCCGCGAGCGTTTCGGCGACCTGGCGGCGCGCCTGCGCGAGATGAAACGGCAACTCGCGCAGTCCCCGCGGACGGTCACGTTCCGGCACCCGCAGACCAATGCGCCGGTCAGCGCGCTGTTCGGCGTGCCGGCCCTGACTGCCGTCGCCCGCATCTTCGCGTACGAGCCGCGCGCGGCCGCGCTCCTGCCGCTGCTGGTCAGCGAGGCTGCGGCCGGACGGCCGGAGCCGCTGATGGCGCAGGCCGAGCTGCTGATGTCCTCGCTCGGCGGGGAGCTCGCGCACGGCATGGAGTTGTCGGTGATCTGCGCCGAGGACGCCGACCTGCTGAAGCCTTATGCGGGCGACCGCGACACGCTGATGGGGGAGGATTTCGCGGAGTTCATCCAGGCCCAGTGCGCAGTCTGGCCGCACGGCACTCGCCCGGCCGACTTCAAGCAGCCCGTGGTGTCCGACACGCCGGTGCTGCTGCTGTCCGGCGAGTACGACCCGGTCACGCCGCCGCGCTACGCGGAACAGGTTGCCCGCACGCTGTCGAACAGCCGCAGCCTCGTCGCCAGGGGACAGGGCCACACGCCGGTGGGCGTGGGCTGCATGCCGCGGCTGCTGCGCGAGTTCGTCGAGAAGCTGCAGCCCAGGAACCTGGACGCCAGCTGCCTCGACGCGCTCGGTGACACGCCGTTCTTCCTCGACTTCCAGGGGCCGTCGCCATGATCGAAGCGCAAGGGCTGGCCAAGTCGTTCGGCGCGGTGCGCGCGGTGGTTGACGTCTCGCTGCGCGCCGAGGACGGCCGCATCACCGGCCTGCTCGGGCCCAACGGCGCCGGCAAGACCACGACGCTGCGCATGCTCTACACCTTGCTGCGGCCGGAGCACGGCTCGATCCGGGTCGACGGCATCGACGCGCTGGCGCAGACGGACGCCGTGCGGCGGCGCCTCGCGGTGCTGCCGGATTCGCGCGGCCTGTACAAGCGCCTGACCGCGCGCGAGAACATCGAATACTTCGGCCGGCTGCAGGGCCTGGACGAGCCGACGCTGCGCGAGCGCACCGACCGGCTGGTCCGCGAGCTCGACCTCGGCGAGGTCGAGCACCGCCACGCCGAGGGTTTCAGCCAGGGCCAGCGCGTGAAGACGGCGATCGCGCGGGCGCTGGTGCACGCGCCGCAGAACCTGCTGCTGGACGAGCCCACCAACGGCCTCGACGTGATGGCGACACGCGCGCTGCGCGAGCTGCTGCGGCGGTTGCGCGCCGAGGGGCGCTGCATCGTGTTCTCGAGCCACGTCATGCAGGAAGTGGCCTCGTTGTGCGACACCATTGTCGTCGTCGCGCACGGGCGTGTGGTCGCGCACGGTTCGCCCGACGAGATTCGCGCGCAGGCCGGCGAGGACAACCTCGAGGACGCTTTCGTGAAAGTCATCGGCACCGGCGAAGGGCTGCTCGCATGACGCGCCGCGCCTGGCTGACCGTGTGCGCCAAGGAAGTGCGCGAGAGCCTGCGCGACCGGCGCACGGTCGCCAGCGCGCTGCTGCTCGGGCCGCTGATGATGCCGCTGCTGCTGGTGGTGATGCTGACGGTGATCGGCCAGCAGATCGCCCGCGACCTCGAAAAGACGCTGGTGCTGCCGGTCGCCGGTGCGGACCACGCGCCGAACCTGGTGGCCTGGCTGCGGCAGGAGGGCGTGGACGTGCAGCCCGGTCCCGCCGACCCCGTGCAGGCCGTGCTGGGCAAGCAGGCCGAAGTGGTGCTGGTGATCCCGCCGGGATACGGCGAGGACTGGCGCGCCGGGCGGCCGGCGACCGTCGAACTGCACTTCGATCGCACACGCGATCGCGCGCAGACCGCGGTCCGGCGCGCGCGCAGCCTGCTGGAGGGTTACGGCGCGACGATGGGCGCGCTGCGCCTGGTCGCGCGCGGCATCGACCCGGCGGTTGCGCGCGCCGTCGCCGTCGAGGAGCGCGACGCGGCCTCGGTCGACCCGCTGCTGGCCTTCCTCGTCGCCTTCTTTCCGTACGGCCTGATGTTCGCCGCCTTCATGGGCGGCATGTACCTCGCGATCGACTCGACCTCCGGCGAGCGCGAGCGCCTGACCCTGGAGCCGTTGCTGGTGAATCCCGCGTCGCGCACGCAGCTCGTGCTCGGCAAGCTGGCTGCCACCGTGCTGTTCTCCGCGGTGAGCCTGACGTTGTGCGTCGTGGCGATGTCCGGGGGGCTGACGCTGGTGCCGCCGCTGCCGGGCGGCGTGCGGCTGGCGCTGCCGCCGCCGCAGGCCGCACAGATCCTGCTGATCGCGCTGCCGCTGGTGCTGGTGGCGTCAGCCTCACAGATGCTGATCGCCTCATTCACCCGCACCTACCGCGAGGCGCAGACCTACGTGCAGGCGTTCCTCATGATCCCGCTGGTGCCGAGCGTGGTGCAGGTCATCAGCCCGGTCGACGCAACGGCGGCGACGCTGCTCACGCCGGTGCTCGGGCAGAGCGTGCTGATCAGCCTGATCGGCAAGGGCCGGCCGGTGGAGCTCTGGCAGGTCGCGTTGACCTGGGGCAGCGCCCTGGCGGTGGGCGCGCTGTTCGCGCTCGCGGTGGTGCGGATGTACCGCCGGGAAAAACTGCTGAGCTAGCTGCGGCGCTGCCGCAGCCCTTCCTCGTCGAGGTCCTTCGAACGCAGCCGCTTCTGGATTGCGCGCAGGATGCCGGCGCTGTCGAGGCCGCACTGGGACAGCAGTTCTTCGCGCGTCCCGTGCTCGACGAAGTGGTCCGGCAGCCCCAGGTTCAGCACCGGCACGGCGTGGTGCTGCGCCACCAGCACCTCGTTGACCGCGCTGCCGGCGCCGCCGAGCCGCACGTTGTCTTCCAGCGTCACCAGCAAATCGGTCTCGTTGGCCTGCTCGAGGATCATCTCCGTGTCGAGCGGCTTGACGAAGCGCATGTCCACCACCGCGGCGTCGATGATCTCGGCGGCTTCGAGCGCCGGATGCACCATCGCGCCGAACGCCAGGATCGCCACGCGCGGACGGCGCCGGCCGTGGCCTTCGCGCACGACGCGCGCCTTGCCGACGGGCAGCGTATCGAGGTCGCGCCGCAGCTCGACCGCGGGGCCGCTGCCGCGCGGGTAGCGGATGGCGCTGGGCTGGTTCAGCGTCAGCCCGGTGGACAGCATGCGCCGGCATTCGAGCGCGTCCGACGGCGTCATCACGACCAGGTTCGGGATGCAGCGCAGGTAGGACAGGTCGAACGCCCCGTGGTGTGTCGCGCCGTCGGCGCCGACCAGCCCGCCGCGGTCGAGCGCGAACACCACCGGCAGGTTCTGGATCGCCACGTCATGGATCATCTGGTCGTAGCCGCGCTGCAGGAAGGTGGAGTAGATCGCCAGCACCGGCTTCAGACCTT
>JBOICR010000121.1:0-30474 GCA_050740195.1 Nevskiaceae bacterium
ATCGTCAACGACATCCTCGACGTGTCGAAGATCGAGGCCGGCAAGCTCGCGCTGGAGCACACCGGGTTCGGCCTCGACGAGGTGCTGTCGCACCTGGCCGACGTGATCGGGCACAAGGCCAGCGAGAAGGGCGTCGAGTTGCTGTTCTCGGTGCCGCGCAGCCTGCCGCAGCATCTGTTCGGCGACCCGCTGCGGCTGGGGCAGGTGCTGCTGAACCTCACCTCGAACGCGGTCAAGTTCACCGAGCACGGCCAGATCGTCGTCGGCGTCAAGGAAGTCCGGCGCGACGCGCAGCGGATCTGGCTGGAGTTCTCGGTGGCGGACTCGGGCATCGGCTTGACGCCCGAGCAGCTGTCGCGCCTGTTCCAGGCCTTCTCGCAAGCCGACACCTCAACGACGCGCAAGTACGGCGGCACCGGGCTGGGCCTGACGATCAGCCGCAGCCTGGTCGAGAAGATGGGCGGGCAGGTCGAGGTCACGAGCGAGCACGGCAAGGGCAGCACGTTCCGCTTCACGATCCCGCTGGAACTCGGTGCCACGTCGACGCGGACCGTCGAGGGCCTGGCGCCGCTGGCCGGCCTGCGGGTGCTGGTCGCCGACGACAGCGGCACGTCACGCGCCATCGTGATGAGCTGCCTCGAGTCGTTCAAGTTCGAGGCCGAAGCCGTGGATTCGGGCCGCGCCGCGCTGACCGCGCTGCGGCGGGCGGCCACCGGCAACCGGCCGTTTCGCCTGGTGCTGCTCGACTGGCGCATGCCCGACCTCGGCGGCGAGGAGCTGGTGCGCGAGATCCGCGCGCTGGACCTGCAGCCGCCGCCGGGGCTGATCGTCGTCTCGGGCCACACTCGCGACGAACTCGCCACGCGCGCCGAGGCCCTGAACCTGGACGGCGTCGTGCACAAACCGTTCAACCCGTCGTTCCTGCTCGAGACCATGCTCTACGCGCTCGGGGCCGCTGTGGTCGCGCGCGAGCTGCCGCCGCCGGACGAGGCGCCGTCGCTGCAGCCCGGGCGGCTCACCGGCCAGCGCGTGCTGGTGGTGGAGGACAACGTCATGAACCAGCAGGTGATCGGGGAGCTGCTGGACCGGGCCGGGGCCACGGTCACGGTGGTCGGCAACGGCCGCGAGGCGCTGTCGAAAGTCGAGGACGAGGGCTTCGAGCTGATCCTGATGGACCTGCAGATGCCGGAAGTCGGCGGCATCGAGTGCGCCGAGACGCTGCGCGCGTCGGGCTGCACGACCCCGATCGTGGCGATGACCGCGAGCGCGCTGCCGGGCGACGAGCAACGCTGTCTCGATGCCGGGATGGACGACTACCTGAGCAAGCCGATCAACCTCGAGCGCCTGTCGGTCGCGCTCGAGCGCTGGCTGAAGCTGAAGCCGGCGGGCGCCGACGAGGCACCCGCCGTCCGCAAGACCGGCGGCACCGGGCGCAAGGCGCCGGCGCCGGAGTTGCCGGGGCTGATGGAGACGCTGCGCGAGCAGCTGACCCGGAACGATTCGGGCGCGGTCGACACGCTGGACCGCATCCGCGCCACGATGAATGGCGGGCCGGCGTCGCGCAGCTTCCGCGAGCTGGTGCGGCTGGTCGACGCTTTCAGCTTCGAGGCGGCGCTGGCCAAGCTGGACCAGGCGCGCGCCGACCTGGGGCTCTCCAAATGATGTCCATTCGGCGCTAGCCTGAGAGGTTCATGAAACCGACGAGCGGGGCCGGGCGCGCACGAATGCTGGGGTTGCTCCTCGGTGTGCTGCCGCTCGCGGCCGGTGCGGTGCACCTGGTGGCGCAGCCCGGCACCGGCAGCGCCGAGCTGACCCCGGAGGAGCGCGCCTGGATCGAGGCGCATCCGGTCATTCGTGTCGGCAACGACCCCGGATGGATGCCGGTCGATTTCGACGACGAGCACGGCATGCCGGCCGGTGTCGCCAGCGACATCGTGAAGCTGCTGGGCGAGCGGCTCGGGCTGAAGTTCGAGCCGGTGCCTGGGCAGACCTGGGTGGAGGCTTACGCCGCGGCGCAACGCCGCGACCTCGACCTGCTGCTGGCGATCGGGCGTGGCCCAGACCGCGACCATCACTTCGCGTTCACGCAGCCGTACATGGCCTTCCACTCGGTGGTCGTCGTGCGCGACGACTTCCCGTTCGTGCCCGACATGGCGGCGCTGCTGGATCGGCGTTTCGTGCTGGTGCGCGACTACAACGAGACCGAGCTGCTGCGGGCGCAGTACCCGCAGATGAACGTGCTGCTGGTGGATTCGGTGGACGAGACGCTGCGCGCGGTCGCCGCCGGGCAGGCCGACGCCACCGCCGGCAACATCGCCGTGCTCCACTTCAAGATCCGCCAGCTCGGCCTGACCAACCTGAAGGTCGCGGCGCCGACCGACGAGAAGGAACGCCTGGTCTACATGGGCGTGCGCAAGGACTGGCCGGAGCTGGTGTCGATCCTCGACAAGGGCCTCGCCACGATCACGCCGGAGGAGCGCGCCGTGATCACCAACCGCTGGTTCTCGGTCGCGTTCGAGCGCGGGCTCGACCCGAACAAGGTGGTGCGCTGGTCGATGACCGCGATCGCCGGCGCGCTGGCCCTCGGCCTGCTGGTGGCGTGGTGGCTGCGGCGGCTGCGCCTGGAGATCGACTACCGGCGCGAGAGCGAGACGCGCACGCTGGTCACCGAGCGCCGGCTGCGCGAGGTCACCGACACGATCCCCGGCGCGGTGATCCAGACCCGCATGGCGCCCAATGGCTCGTTCTCGATCCTATTCACCTCCGGGCGGCTCAACGAGCGCCATGGGGTCGACGTCCAGCGCGCGCTGCTCGACTTCAATTACCTGATGGACCGCATCGTGCCGGAGGACCGCGTGCGCGTCGTGCGCTCCGCGATGGAGGCCGCGCGCAAGCTGGCGCCGATGCGCGTCGAGTACCGGATCCGGCTGCCGGATGGCGTCGAGCGCTGGAACATGGCGGAAGCGATCCCGCACCGCGACGCCGACGGCAGCGTGGTCGCCACGGCCTACGTCACCGACGTGACCGAGCGCAAGCAACTCGAGCAGCAGCTGGCCGTGGCCAAGGAGCAGGCGGAATCGGCCAACCGCACCAAGGGCGAGTTCCTGGCGAACATGAGTCACGAGATCCGCACGCCGCTGAACGCGATCATCGGCCTGTCGTACCTCGCGACCCGCGGCGAAGCGCCGCCGCGCACCCGCGACTATCTCGACAAGATCAAGTCCTCGGCCCAGTCGCTGCTGGGGATCGTCAACGACATCCTCGACGTGTCGAAGCTCGAAGTCGGCAAGCTGACGCTCGAGCACACCGCGTTCGACCTTGACGAGGTGATGACGCACCTGGCCAACGTCATCGGGCACAAGGCCAGCGAGAAAGGCGTCGAGTTGCTGTTCTCGGTGCCGCGCAGCGTGCCGCGCCAGCTGGTGGGCGACCCGCTGCGGCTGGGGCAGGTGTTGCTGAACCTGACGGCCAACGCGGTCAAGTTCACCGAGCACGGCCAGATCGTGGTCGCCGTGCGCGAGACCCGGCGCGAGGGCGGAGCGATCTGGATCGAGTTCGCCGTGGTCGACTCGGGCATCGGCATGACGCCGGAGCACGTGGCGCGACTGTTCGAGGCGTTCACGCAGGCCGACTCCTCGATCACGCGCAAGTACGGCGGCACCGGGCTGGGCCTGTCGATCAGCCAGAGCCTGGTCGGCAAGATGGGCGGCCGCATCGAGGCGGAGAGCCAGCACGGCGAGGGCAGCACGTTCCGCTTCTGCATCCCGCTCGAGGTCGGCAGCGTGCCGGCACTTTCGGCGGTCAGCATCGCGCCCTTGATCGGCCTGCGCGTGCTGGCGGTCGACGACAACGCGGCGTCACGCGAGATCCTGACCAGCCACCTGGAGTCGTTCGAGATCGATTCGGCGGTGGTCGCGACCGGTCGGGCGGCGCTCGATGCGCTGGCGCAGGCCGCGCGCGACGACCGGCCGTTCCGGCTGGTGCTGCTCGACTGGCGCCTGCCGGACATGGACGGCGGGGCGCTGGTCGGCGCGATCCGCACGCTCGGCCTCGATCCGGCGCCGGCCCTGGTGCTGGTGTCGGCACACAGCCGCGACGATCTCGCCACCCACAGCGAAGAGCTGCACCTCGACGGACTGCTGAGCAAGCCGTTCAGCCCGTCGCTGTTGCTGGAGACGATGGTTCAGGCGCTGGGCGGCACTGCCGCGCGCGCGTTCACGCCGCCCGAGGAAGCCCCGGCGCTGCAGCCGGGCCGCCTGCGCGGCACCGAGATCCTGATCGTGGAGGACAACCCGATGAATCAGCTGGTGGTGCGCGAGTTGCTTGAATCCGCGGGCGCGACGGTGACCGTCGCGGCGAACGGCCGCGAGGCGCTGGAGCAGGTGGAGCTGCGCGCGTTCAACCTGATCCTGATGGACCTGCAGATGCCGGAAGTCGGCGGCATCGAGGCGGCCGAGCGCCTGCGCGCGTCCGGTTGCACCGTGCCGATCGTCGCGATGACGGCCAGCGCGATGCCCGGCGACCAGCAGCGTTGCCTCGACGCCGGCATGAACGACTACCTGAGCAAGCCGCTCGATCTGGCGCGGATGTCGGCCGTGCTCGAGCACCTGCTCGAACTGGGTCCGGCGCCGGGGGCGGCGCCCGCGGCGGCACCCGCGGCTGCCCCGGCGGCCGGGCCCGAACTGGGACGCCTGCTGGAGCGGCTGCGCAACCAGCTGGGTCGCAGCGATTCGAGCGCGGTCGACACGCTGGACGAGATCCAGCACGCACTCGACGGAACCTCGAAGCCGCGCAGCTTCCGCGAGCTGGTGCAGCTGGTCGACACGTTCAGCTTCGAAGCCGCGCTGGCCAAGCTGGAGCAGGCGAGCGCCGAGCTTGGGCTCGGAGGGCGCGCGGCATGAACCAGAGCGCCGGAACCGACACCCGCCCGACGATCCTGGTCGTCGATGACACGCCGCAGAACCTCAATGTGGCGAGCCGCATGCTGCGCGAGAGCTACCGCTGCCTGGTGTCTCTCGACGGCGCGAAATCGATCGACATCGCGAAGGCCGACCGGCCCGACCTGATTTTGCTCGACGTGATGATGCCGGTCATGAACGGCATGGAGGTCTGCCGCAGGCTCAAGCTGCAGCCGGAGACGCGCGCCATCCCGGTCATCTTCCTGACGGCGCTGTCCGAGGTCGAGGACGAGACCGCCTGTTTCGAGGCGGGCGGCGTGGATTTCATCACCAAGCCGATGAACCCGGCAACGCTGCTGGCGCGCGTGAAGACGCACCTTGCGCTGCACGCGCAGGAGCGCCACCTCGCGCAGCTGGTGGCACAGCGCACGCAAGCACTGGAAGAGCGCACCAAGGAGGTCGAGCAGACGCGGCTCGAGATCATCCGGCGCCTGGGGCGCGCGGCCGAATACAAGGACGACGACACCGGGCTGCACGTCATCCGCATGAGCCACTACACGCGCCTGCTGGCCCTGTCGGCGGGCTTCAGCGCGGATCGGGCGGAGGTCCTGTTCCACGCGGCGCCGATGCACGACGTCGGCAAGATCGGCATTCCGGACCACATCCTGCAGAAGCCCGGCCCGTTGACCGACGAGGAGTGGACGATCATGCGACAGCACCCGGCGATCGGCGCCGGCATCATCGGCAAGCACAAGAACGAGCTGCTCGAGACCGCGCGGGTGGTCGCGCTCGGCCACCACGAGCGCTGGAACGGGCAGGGCTACCCGCGCAGCAGGAAAGGCGCCGACATCCCGATCGAGGCGCGGGTCATCGCGGTGGCCGACGTGTTCGACGCGCTGTGCAGCGCGCGCCCGTACAAGCAGCCATGGCCGCTGAAGGATGCGACCGCCTACCTCGAGCGCCACAGCGGCGACCTGTTCGATCCGGACCTGGTGCCGCGGTTCATGGAACTGATGCCGGAGATCCTCGCGGTCCAGCGACAGTACTCGGCACCGTCCGCGCCGGCGCCGGCGGCGTGAACTTCGGGGGTTTCGTGCGGCGCGCGGTATCCCTGCTGCTGCTGCTGCTGGCGTTGGCGGTGTTGCCGGGCGCCGCGCTGGCGCTGTTGCCCGACCGGGCCGACGCGCCGCTGCCGGCGCTGACCGAGCGCGAGCTGGCGTGGTTGGCCGGCGCGACGCTGGTGGCGCTGTTCATGTTCGTGTACCTGCGCCGCCTGCGCCGCGAGATCGCCGAGCGTCGCGGTTTGCAACAGGAGTTGGCGGAAGCGCGCCAGCACGTCGTCGACATGGCGCAAGGCCTGCCGGGCGTGGTCTACCAGTCGATCGTGCGCCCCGACGGCAGCGGCGACGTCGTGTTCGGGCGCGAGGCGTACTACAAGCTGCTGGGGCTCGAGCTGTCGCAGCTGCCGCTGGACTGGAACGCCCTTTCGGCGGTGGTGCTGGAAGAGGACCGCGCGCGGCTGCACGAGGCAATGACGCAGGCCGTGCGCACGCTGGGCGCGCTCAACATCGACTTTCGCGTGCGCGCGGACGCCGGCCCGCGCTGGATCCACATCGAGGCGATTCCCAAGCGCAGCGCGGACCCCGCGGTGGCCGGCATCTGGAACGGCTACGCCATGGACATCACCGAGCGCAAGCACCTCGAGGCCGACCTGGCCGCCTCGCAGGACGCGGCGACCGCGGCCAACCGCGCCAAGAGCGAATTCCTGGCCAACATGAGCCACGAGATCCGCACGCCGATGAACGCCATCATCGCGTTGTCGCACCTGACGCTGAAGACCGACCTCGACCAGCGCCAGCGCGACTACCTGGCCAAGATCTCGGGCGCTGCCCAGTCACTGCTGCGCATCGTCAACGACGTGCTGGACGTGTCGAAGATCGAGGCCGGCCAGCTGCAACTCGAGAACATCCGCTTCAACATTCACACGATCTTCGACGACCTGATCAGCATCGTCGGCCACCGCATCGCCGAAAAGGGGCTCGAGCTGCGCATGGATGTCGCGCCCGAGCTGCCGGCCTACGTGCTGGGCGACCCGCTGCGCCTGTCGCAGGTGCTGCTGAACCTGACCAACAACGCCGTGAAGTTCACGCCGCGCGGCCGCGTGTCGGTGCAGGCGCGCGTGGTCGAGCACGTCGGCGAGCGGGTGCGCGTGCGCTTCGCCATCGAGGACACCGGCGTCGGCCTGACCGATGAGCAGGCCGCGCGGCTGTTCCGGCCTTTCGTGCAGGCCGACAGTTCGACCACGCGGCGGTTCGGCGGCACCGGCCTGGGCCTGTCGATCAGCAAGCGCCTGGTCGAGCTGATGGGCGGCGAGATCGGTGTCGACAGCAAGCCGGGGCAGGGCAGCACGTTCTGGTTCGTGGTGGCGTTGGCGCGCGCGCCGTTTGCCGAGCAGGCGCCGGTGGCGGCCGGTGCGCCACCGCCGCCGAACCTGGCCGGCGTGCGCGTGCTGCTGGCCGAAGACAACCCGGTCAACCAGCAGGTGACGGTCGAGCTGCTGCAGGGCGCCGGCGTGCTGGTGGACGTCGCCGCCAATGGCCAGGAGGCGCTCGCGGCGGTGCAGGCGCGCCCCTACGACGCCGTGCTGATGGACGTGCAGATGCCGGTGATGGACGGGCTGCAGACCACACGGGCGATCCGCAAGCTCGGCACCTGCGATCGCCTGCCGATCATCGCGATGACGGCCAGCGTCATGGCCGGCGACCGGGACCGCTGCCTGGAATCAGGCATGAGCGACCACGTCAGCAAGCCGATCAGCATCGAGCAGCTGATGGGCACGCTGGCGCGGTGGCTGCCGGCGCGGCGCGATATGCGCAGCGCGCAGCCGCCAGCGGCGCAGGCTGAGCGCCCGGTCGCGACGATGCTGCCGGCCGAGGTGGACGGGTTCAACCTCGTGGACGGCCTGCGCCGGGTCGGGGGAGACGCTGCGCTGTACCACCGGCTGCTGCTGCAATTCCACGAGCATTCGGCCGGTGCCGCCGCCGCCGTGCGGGCGGCGCTGGTGGCGGGAGACCGGGCGGCCGCCCGGGCCGAGGTGCACACGCTCAAGGGTGTGGCCGCTACGCTGTCGGCCGAGGAGCTCCATGCCGCGGCCACTCAGCTCGAAGCGGCGCTGCGCCGCCCGGCGGCGCCGGTCGAGGTCGAGACACGGGCGCTGGAAGTCGCCCACGCGCGCGCGATGGCCGGGCTGGCGGCGCTGGCGCGCGACACGCCTGCAATTTCGACCCGACGAGCGGGCGTCTCGCGCGGTTTGCGAGTACCCTGAGCGCCGGGGAGTTCACGGAAACGACATGGCCGACCAGGACCTGATTCGACCGACGGTGCTCGTGGTCGACGACACGCCGGAGAACATCCATGTCCTCAGCGGCATCCTGCAGGACGACTACGCGGTCCGCGTCGCCACCAGCGGCGAGCGCGCCATGGCCGCCGCCCGCAGCGACCCGCAACCGGACCTGATCCTGCTGGACGTGAAGATGCCGGTGATGGACGGGTATGAGGTGTGCCGGCGTCTCAAGAACGATTTCCAGACCCAGCGCATCCCGGTGATCTTCGTCACCGGAATGGGCGAGACCGAAGACGAGGCGCGCGGCTTCGAACTTGGCGCGGTCGACTACATCGTCAAGCCGGTCAGCCCGGCCGTGGTCCGGGCGCGCGTGCGCACGCACATCCAGCTGTATGACCAGAAGCGCCACCTGCTGGAGCTGGTGCAGACCCGCACGCGCGAACTCGAGGACACGCGGTTGCAGATCATCCGCCGCCTGGGCCGCGCCGCCGAATTCAAGGACGACGAGACCGGCTATCACGTCATCCGCATGAGCCACTACTGCCGGATGATGGCGCTTTCGGTCGGCATGCCGGACTATCGCGCGGACATCCTGTTCAACGCGGCGCCGATGCACGACGTCGGCAAGATCGGCGTCCCGGACAGCATTCTCGAAAAAGCCGGGCCGCTGACGCCGGACGAGTGGTCGGTGGTCAAGCGTCATCCCGTCATTGGCGCCGGCATCATCGGCCGCCACAACAACGAACTGCTCGAGATGGCGCGCGTCATCGCGCTGACCCACCACGAGCGCTGGGACGGCAGCGGCTATCCGCGCTCGCTGCGCGGCGAGGCGATCCCGCTGGTCGGCCGCATCGTCGCCGTGGCCGACGCGTTCGACGCGCTCACCAGCACGCGCCCGTACAAGCAGGCCTGGCCGGTGGAGGAAGCGATCGCGCTGCTGCGGCGCGAGGCCGGTCGGCAGTTCGATCCGCGCCTGGTGCCCAAGTTCATCGAGATGCTGCCGCAGGTTCGCGACATCATGGCGCAGTACTCCGAGATTTCAGGCCGCCGCGCGATGGGCGCATCGCAGCAGGCGGCGGTGCTGTAGGCGCGCCTTCAGGCGATCTCGCCGCCCCCCAGGCACTCCTCACCCTCGTAAAGCACGACGTACTGTCCCGGCGCGGCGGCGCGCTGCGGCTGCGCGAAATCGATGCGCACGCGGCCATCCGCCTGCACGACCGCCCGGCATTCCTGCAGCGCCTGGCGGTGGCGGATGCGTGCCTGCAGCGGCGCGCCCTGCGGGCGGCGCAGCCAGTGGAACGCTCCGGTCATCAACGCGCGTCGGTGCAGGCGGGAGTGTTCCGCGTCCTGCGAGACGATCAGCGCGTGGCGCGCCGGGTCCTTGTCGATCACGTACCAGGGCTTCTCGGCGGCGCCGCGCCGGCCACCGATCCGCAGCCCGCGCCGCTGGCCGAGCGTGAAGAACATGAGCCCCGGATGCTGCCCGAGCCTGTGGCCATGTTCGTCCTCGATTGGTCCGGGTGCCGGCGCCAGGTAACGCGCCAGGAACTCGCGCATCGGCCGTTCGCCGATGAAGCAGATGCCGGTGGAATCGCGCTTGCGATGATTGGGCAGTCCGGCCTTTTGGGCGACGCGTCGCACCTCCGGCTTGGTCAGTCCCCCGATCGGGAACAGGACTCGGTCGAGCATCGGACGTTCAACGGCGGCGAGGAAATAGGTCTGGTCTTTGTTGGCGTCGGCGGCGCGCAGCAGCCGCGGCCCGCCCGGATCCTGCTCGATGCGCGCGTAGTGCCCGGTGGCGATCCAGTCGGCGCCCAGGCGCAGCGCGTGCTCGCGAAACGGCCGGAATTTCACCTCCCGGTTACATAGCACGTCGGGGTTCGGCGTCTTGCCGGCCGCGTAGTCGGCCAGGAAGCGCTCGAACACGCGCGCGCGGTACTCCTTCGAGAAATTCACGCGATGCAGCGGGATGCCGAGCTCTTCGCACACCGCGCGCGCGTCCTGGTAGTCCTGGGCGGCCGTGCAATACCCTTCTTCGTCTTCGGTCCAGTTGACCATGTAGAGGCCGGAGACGCGGTAACCCTGCTGCTGGAGGAGGTGCGCGGACACCGCCGAGTCGACGCCGCCGGACAAGCCGACGACGACGTGCTGACTGAAATTCATGCGGTCATTGTAGAAGCGCTACGCGCTTGCTCGAAGGAGCGGGTCGACGTGGCTCCCTCCGGGGATTGCTCGCCTCGTCGCCGCGCTAACTCGCCTCGCCAAGTCTCGGCTCGCCATGGCGCGACGACCCCGACCCCGCTCCCGATCGCGCCGTCGCCAGCCACGCGATCAGCGAGGGCCGGTGTGCCCGGTGAACGAAAGTAGAGCGCAGCCGAACCGGAGCCGCGAAGCGGCGCGCCGCAGCGAAAGCGAGACATGGCGAGCTTTCGCAAGGTGCGGTGAGGCGAGCCATGAAGTGAGCCGGGCACACCGGTCCGTAGCTCCGAGCCATGGAGCGAGACGGTCACACCGGTCCCGACCGAGGTCAGAGGTGGCCGACGAGCGACAGCGGGTGGGTGATGCCAGCGAGGGCGTCGTCGACGCAGCGCTGGACCATCGGGCTGCGATGGCGCGCGTGCTCGCGCTTCAGCTCATTGGGTGTGAGCCAGAGCGCCCGCGCGATGCCGGGGTCGAGCCGGCGCCCGGGATGGTGGCGCAGCGGCCGCGCCAGGTAGGCGAAACGCAGGAAGCCATAGCCGAGCTCGGGCGGCTCGTGCTCGTAGATGCCGAGCAGCGCCGTGGGCTCGATGTCCCATCCGGTTTCCTCGAGCGTCTCGCGGATCACCGCTTCGAGCAGCGTCTCGCCTGCCTCCCAATGTCCGGCCGGCTGGTTCAACACCGTGCGCCCGCCGACGCTTTCCTCGACGAACAGGAACCTGCCGTCGCGGGCGACCATTGCCGCGACGGTGACGTGCGCTTCCCTCACGGCAGGACGCCGGTGCGGCGGAGGTGGTGCCAGCCCTGGGGATCGGCGGGGCCGATCGATTGGACGAGCGTCACCAGCTGCGCCGGCGCCTGCGGCCGTGGCCGCAGCTGCAGGTCGAGCTCGTACGCGCGCGCGGCGCCGAGCGTGGCGGTGCCGCCGACTTCGAGCGGTCCCGGTCCGCTGCCGAAATTCACCTGGATGCCCCGCAGGTCTGTAGTGAGCGCCGCGTTGAAGCTGCCGAGCGTGAGCGGCTCGCGCGCCAGGGTCCAGGCCAGGTTCTCGACCTCGAGACTGCCTTCGGCCTCGACCGGCACGCCGCCGGCGATGCGCACCAGCGGCAGATCGAGCCGGGCCTGGCCCTCGAGCGGCAACGGCGGCTGGCCGGCGAGCTGCAGCAGCGACTTCACGCTGCCTGCCGATGTCAATCCGGTCAGGCGGATCGCGCCGAAGATCGAGCGCGACACGCGCGCCCGCACGAGCGCGCCGCCGCCGCTTTCAAAATCTGCCGTCAGGCGCAGCAGCGCGAGCCACGCGGGCTGCAGGGTCCAGCGGCCGTCGTGCAGCATCGGCCGGTTGTTCACCGTGAGTCCGGCGAAACCTCCTCGCGTGAGCGTCCCGTGCACACCGTGCAAGCGCAGCCCGACCGGCTGCGCCAACTTCTGGCCCCAGGCATAAAGCACGGCGGCCGGCGCGTGCAGCACCAGCGTCGCGAGGAATGCGAGAGTGGCGAGCGCAACCGCCCAACGCAGTTTCATGTCAGCCGCGCGTCAGCGTCAGCCGCGCGTTGACCAGCCCCGGGCCGGACTCGCGCTCCATGTCGGCGTCGGCGACACGCACGCCATAACGCGACTGCAGCTCCGCCAGCCAGCGCACCAGCGCGTCGTACGGCACGTCGTCGAGCCAGATCCGCACTACGGTGTCGCCTTCACCCTCGGGCTGCAGGCGCGTCGGCGGCTTGGTGATTGCGCTCGCCTGGCGGGTCTGGTCCACGATCGCCAGCAGCGACTGGCCGGCGCCCGCCGAGGGCGTCGAGCCGTCGCTGGCGCTCGCTGCCAGCGTCTCCAGTTGCACGGCAAGCGCGCGCGCAGCGACGAGGTCGACCTGCTGCTGGCGGCTGGCATTCGCCAGCGGCTCCCAGATGCCGAGATAGAGTACGACGAGGCCGAGGAACACGGCGCCGCCGGCGAGCATGCGCCGCTCGCGTTCTTCGAGGGCAGACCACCGGTCGCGCAGGCGTTGCAGGTTCGGATTCATGCCGGTGTCAGCTTTACCCGAATCTGCACGCCGCTGGTGCCAGCGTTGGCGGCTTCGACCTGGAGCTGGGCGTCGCGCCGTGTCCCGTACCAGGCACGGAGCGCTTCGAGCGCCTGCAGGTCCGCGCCCTTCAGGCTCAGGTGCAGCACGCCGTCGCGGAATTCGAGCGAATCCAGCGTGAGGCCGGGGTTCGCCTGGAGGGCCGCACCGAGTGTGCCGAGCAGCGGCAGCAGCGCGGGCTGCCGGCCGGTGCCGCGCAGCCGCGCCTGCTGTTCGATCACGGCGGGCATCAGCGTTTCACTGACGCAGTCGTTCGGGAACAGTTGCCGGCAGCGCTCGAAGTTGCTCTGGCTCTGCGCGGCGAGTTCGCGCCCGCTGCGCCAGGTGCCGGCGGCCTGGACCACCGCGACCACGACGAGCCAGATCGCGCCCAGCGTTGCCGCGAGTCGCCAGGGCTGCGCCGCACGTTGCCAGTCCTTTCTCTCGGAATAGGCGCCCTGCAACAGGTCGATCGAGGCCGACGGCTGCCAATGACGCGCCAGCACTTCGAGCGCGCTGGCATAGCCCGGCAGCAGTTCGACCGGGCGGCCGGCGCGCGAGAAATCGAACTCCACCTCGCGCGTGGCGAACACGCGCAGCGCAGCGCGCGCGTCCGGGTCCGCAATCTGCAGCGTTGCGCCGAGATCTTCGAGCGTGCAGGAGAAGCCGGACCAGGGTCCGGTGCGCACGGTGATGCAGCCGCCGTCGGCCAGCCCGGTCCAGCGGCCGGCCTCCGGCGCCGGCAGGCACAGGCTTTCAGGCACGGCGGCGTCGACCCGCACGCCGCGCGCGCGCAGCGGCGCGAGCCAGGCGTCCATGCGCGAGCGCGCGACGACGGCGACCGGGTGCGCGCCGTTGCCGGCGCCTCCGGGCACGCCGATCGCGAAGTGCAGCGTGTCGACGTCCTCGGCGAGCTGGTCTTCGATCGCGTAAGGCGCTGCCTGCAGGATGCGCTGATGCCCCTGCGCCGGCACTTGCACCGCTGCCAGTCGCACGTCGGCGGCGGGCACGAACAGCACGACGCGGCGGTCCGCCGCCAGCGGCAGGATCGCCTCGAGCGTTCCGTGCTGCGCCCGGATCCCCGACCCGGGCCCGGCTGACGCCGTGGCGTAGGCGAGGTGCTCGTCGGGCGCGACGTCGCGCAGCTGCAAGTAGAGGGTGTCGCGCAAGTTATTCGGCTTCGGCGCTGTGAGCCAGGACGACAGGTGGCTGATCTTCCTGTCGCTGGATCAGACTGTACAGCGCCACCCGGCTGCTGCCAACGAAAACCTGGCCCTGAATCTGGAAATACCGGCTGCGCCAGGTAAGCTGGTCCTTCACTTCGGCACTGAGCCACGGCCCGTCGCGCAGCAGGGCGTCCAGCCCGGCGGCGTCGCGCACCGGCTTCTCCTTGCGCAGTTCCAGCCAGGCCCGCAGCTTGGCGTCCTCCACCTGGTCCGCCAGCGAGCGCAGCACCGCCTCGCTCGCCGTGTTGACGTTGATCGGCGTGGCCCGGCCACTGCCCTCGGCCGGCAGCGCGGCGACGTGCGGATGCAGGGCCTCGTAGAGTTTTGGCGTCATGCCGCGCACCGCCAGCAATTCGGACACGACGGTGAACGGGCGATTGGCCGCCCGGTAGGGCGGATCGAGCGAGAGGTACTCGCCATCCTCCGCGCCGTTCATCGAGCCCGGGTCCTGGTCCGGATCGCTCCAGTCGACGATCGCATCGACCAGTCCTGGCGGGGCGTCCTGATCGGGCAGGGCGCGCAGCAGCCGCCGGAACTGCTCGAGACTCTTCGGATTCCTCGGGCCCAGGCTGTTGAGGTTCAACCGCCCCTGCAGGTCTTCGACGCGGCCGCTGACGAAGCCCTGGTCCACCGGCAAGCCGTCGACCGGCAGCGCCCAGTCTTCGTCCAAGCCGTCGTACTGGCTGTCGCGGCGGTCGCTCTCGAGAATTCCAAGCACCCACGCGTCGACGCCGCGGGCCACCCACCAGGCCTGCTCGGAATCTCGCAGGCTGGCGGTGCGATGGATCGCCAGGCTCGCGGACGACAACAGCGCGGTGGCCGCCAGCGTTGCGATGGCAACCACCAGCAGCGCGGTGATCAGCGCGACGCCACGCGCGCGCTTCATGTGGCCTTCTCGTTGGTGGCGCTGAACAGCAGGCGCACTTCGCCGGCGTCCTTCAGGGTCAGCACCAGCTCGACGGCGCGCGGCACCGCGTCGAGCGCCGGGCTGCCGGCCGCAGCGCGGATCGGCCAGGTGTCGCGCCATTCCTCGCCTTCGAGGAAGCGCCAGCGGATTTCTTCGACCTGGTCGAGAACGACGACTTCCGACACTTGCGCATCCTGCGCCCGATCCAGCGCCCGCCAACTCGCGCGCAGCAGGCGTTGCTCGTCGTCGAGGCGGTAGGCGACGCGCTCCAGCGACGAGCGTGGCTGGCCAAGCGGGTTGCGCCAGCCGCTGCGGGTGAACTCGACCGCGCCATCGGGCAGCACAACCAGCGCGGCCTGCGGGTCGCCGTAGCCGTCGCGCGCCGGGCGCGCACGCAGCTGCTGCAGGTCGTTGCGCAGCCGCAAGTACGCCTTTTGCATGGCGGCGGTGCGCTCCAGCGACTGCTGCACGCGCTCGCGGGCGGTCAGCACGCTGTTGAGGCCGCCGTACGCCAGCACCGACAGCACCGAGAAGATCATCAGCACCACCAGCAGCTCGATCAGCGTGAACCCGCGCCCACAGCCCGGCATCGGCTTCATCGCGCGCGCTCCGCGACGAACGACGACAGCGCGGCAACATCCGTTTCGTGCGCCTTGGAGCGGATGCGGATGTCCACGCGACGCACCCTCGAATCGGGTGTCTCCGACACGGTGACGTCCCAGCGCCACTCGATGCCCGCCATCTCGACGTCGCCGTCGCTCGCGCCGAGCTGCGGCCAAGCGGGCTCCAGGCCGATCTCGGTCAGGCGGTTGTGCGCGACCCACAGCGCGACGGTTTTCTCGCGCAGGTAGGCAGCGTTGTCGGCGTAGCGCGCCATGCTGGAGATCAGCGCGCCGAGAGCGACCGCCAGGATCGCCACCGCGACGACGACCTCGATCAGCGTGAAGCCGCGGCCCTTCACCCGGCGTCGTCTCACGACGCCTCCTTGCGGTCGAGCGTGATGCGGCCGAGCACATCGCCATGCAGGCGGTAATAGGGGGCGAACTGCTGGGCTCTCAGGACGAGCACAAATTCAGTGGCGTCACCGCTCGATAGCAACATGACCTGCGGCGTGCGCTCGGCCCGGTCGTCGCCGGAGCGCGCAGGCACGACGGGCCGCCCGTCGATCTGCAGTTGCAGGTAGAACGGCTCGTGCACCTCGCGCCGCCGCAGCGGCCCGGGTTCCTCGAGCGCCACCCAGTGGCCGTCCTTCAGGACCAGGAACTCGTAGCCGTCGGCCGTCTGCAGGAAACCGAGTTCGAGCCCCTGCAGGACCGCCTCGTCGGCGGCGAGAGCGAACAGTTCCTGGAGCCGGCGCGCTTCGATCGCCATGCGGTCGTCGAGCGTGCGGCTGCCGATCGACAGCACCGCCAACGTCGCCATCACGCCGATGATGACGACCACCACCAGGATCTCGATGAGGGTGAAACCCCTCGCGCCCCTCAATCAGCCCTCGATGTTCCAGTTCCCGACGTCGGCGTCGACGCCTTCGCCACCGGGCTTGCCGTCGGCGCCCATCGTGAACAGGTCGTATTCGCCCTTGTTGCCGGGTTGCAGGTACTGGTAGGGATGGCCCCAGGGATCCTTCGGCAGGCGTGGCAGGTAGCCGCCGGCTTTCCAGTTGCGCGCCTCCGGCTCGCCGGAGGGCTTGGTCACCAGCGCCTCGATGCCCTGCGCCGTGCTCGGATAGTAGAAGTTGTCGAGCTTGTAGAGCTGAATCGCGCTTTCGATCGCGCGGATGTCCTGCTGGGCCTTGACCGCGCGCGCCTTCTCGGGCTGGTCGGTCAGCTTGGGCACGATGATCGCGGCCAGGATGCCGAGGATCACGACGACGATCATGATCTCGATCAGCGTGAAGCCGGCGTCGCGCACGGGCAGGGTCCTGAATCCGGTAAGGTTCATTGAGTACACACGTGAAAGTCAGCTTGAAATGATAACAAACGCGGGCTACCGCTCCGCAGCGGTGTGGCTGCCGCCGGCGGCGGTCATGGCGCTGATCCTGCTGCTCGCGTTCGGGGGCGACCCGGCGCGCGCGGTGCTGCGCTACGACTCCGAAGCGATTGCCGCCGGCGCGTGGTGGCGGTTGCTCACGGGAAACTTCGTGCACCTCGGCTGGTGGCACCTGTTCCTGAACGAAATGGGCCTCCTGATGCTGTTCTTGCTCTGCCCGGAGCCGTTGACCTGGACAGTCTGGGTGCGCCGGCTCGTGCTGATCGGCCTGGGCATGGGCGCGGGACTCTACTGCTTCGTCCCCAATGCACACTGGTACGTCGGTTTGTCCGGCGTGATCCATGGGCTGTTCGTGCTGGGGCTCGGCCGGCAGATCGTGGCGGAGCGCGACCTGATCGCGGCCGGCTGCCTGAGCTTCCTGGTCGGCAAGATCGCCTGGGAACTGGTCGCCGGCGTGCCGGTGTCCGACGAGGCGGCCATCGGTGGCCGGGTGCTGGTCGAGTCGCACCTGTACGGCTCGCTCTCGGCCCTGATTTATGGCCTGATGTTCGGCGCATTCCGTCGTGTCGAGACGTTTCGGCGCGAAAAGCCCACGTCCATCGGGGAACAAGAATGAAATACGCGATGCTGTTTCCGGGGCAGGGCTCGCAGGCGGTCGGCATGCTGTCGGCGCTGACGCAGGCGTACCCGGTCGTGGCCCGGACGCTGGCGGAAGCCGGTGATGCGCTGGGCTGGGACCTCGCGAAGCTGGTGCGCGAGGGTCCGGTCGAGGAGCTCAACCGCACCGAGCGCACCCAGCCGGCGCTGCTCGCGGCCGGCATCGCCGTGTGGCGCGCGTGGCAGACCCACGCACCGCCGCAACCCGTGGCCATGGCGGGCCACAGCCTGGGCGAATACGCCGCGCTGGTCGCCGCGGGCAGCCTGCCGTTCGGCGACGCGCTGAAGCTGGTCGAGTTTCGCGGTCAGCTGATGCAGGCCGCGGTGCCGGACGGACAAGGCGGCATGGTGGCGGTGGTCGGGCTGGACGACGCGGGCGTCGAGAAGCTCTGCGCTTCCTACACCGGCGGCCAGGTGCTGGAGCCGGTCAATTACAACGCGCCGGGGCAGGTCGTCGTCGCCGGCCAGACCGATGCGCTGAAGTGGCTCGAAGCCAACGCCAAGGGCGCCGGAGCGCGCATGGTCGTGCGCCTGCCGGTCTCGGTGCCGTCCCATTGCTCGCTCATGAAGACGGCGGCGCTGGAACTGTCGGGACGGATGACGCAGATCGCGTTCAACACGCCAGCCGTTCCGGTGCTGCACAACCTCGATGCGGCGCCGCGAACCCAGGCAGTGGCGCTGCGATCGGCGCTGCGCGAGCAACTCTACAAGCCGGTGCGCTGGGCGCAGACCATCCAGGCGATGGCCGGCCAGGGCGCGAACGTGTTCTTCGAGTGCGGGCCGGGCAAGGTGCTGGCCGGCCTGAACAAGCGCATCCTCGACAAGACGGCCGTCACGATCGCGCTCGAGGAGCCGGCGGGAGTGGACCAGGCGGTGCAGAAACTCAAGGAGCCCTCATGAGCCTGAAGGGAGAAGTGGCGCTGGTCACCGGCGCCAGTCGCGGCATCGGGCGAGCCATCGCCGTGCGGCTCGCGCGCGACGGCGCGCGCGTCGTCGGCACGGCCACCTCCGCCGCCGGCGCCGAAGGGATCGGCACCGCGTTGAGGCAATGGAACGGCGAGGGCCGCGTGCTCGACGTGTGCGTCGGCGCCGCCTGCGAGGCGCTGGTCGAGGAGATCGGCAAGGCCATCGGCCCGGTCACGGTGCTGGTCAACAATGCCGGCGTCACGCGCGACACGCTGATGCTCCGCATGAAGGACAGCGACTGGAACGACGTCATCGAGACCGACCTGGGCTCGGTGTTCCGACTGTCGAAAGCTGTGCTGCGCGGAATGATGAAGGCGCGCAAGGGCCGCATCATCAGTATCGGCTCGGTGGTCGGCGCGATGGGGAATCCGGGGCAAGCCAATTACTGCGCCGCCAAGGCGGGCCTGGTCGGGTTCACCAAGTCGCTGGCCAAGGAGATCGGCTCGCGCGGTATCACCGTCAACGTGATCGCGCCAGGGTTCATCGAAACCGACATGACCAAGGCGCTGCCGCCGGAAACGCAGAAAGCGCTTCTCGACCTGGTTCCGCTTACTCGGCTCGGCCAGCCGGAGGACATCGCGGCCGCGGTGGCCTTCCTCGCCTCAGCCGAAGCCGGCTACATCACGGGCGAAACAGTCAATGTAAATGGCGGGTTACACATGGTGTGATGCTGCGCTGCAGCACGAACTGGCGTTGCGCGTTGTTTGCCGTAGAATACGCCCCGCTTTAAACCCCAGCGGTAATTTCCCGAGGAGTCACCCATGAGCAGCCTGGAAGAAAAGGTCAAGAAAATCATTGCGGAGCAGCTGAGCGTCAGCGAAGACCAGATCACGCCGCAGGCCTCGTTTGTGGAAGATCTGGGCGCGGACTCGTTGGACACCGTCGAGCTGGTGATGGCGCTCGAGGAAGAATTCGAAATCGACATCCCGGACGAGGAAGCCGAGAAGATCGTGACCTTCGCGGACGTGCTGAACTACATCAAGTCGCACAGCGGCCAGACGTCCTGAGCCGCGCCCTCTGACCCGCTTGGGGCGGGTATAGGGAACGCTTCGGCCCGATACTTCCAATGACTCGTCGGCGCGTCGTCGTCACCGGCCTCGGTATCGTGTCGCCGGTGGGATCCAATGTGACCCTGGCCTGGGACAACATCCTCAAGGGGCGGTCGGGCATCCGCCCGATCAAGGCCTACGACGCCTCGACGTTCACCACGCGCTTCGCCGGTGAAGTCTCCGACGACTTCAAGGCTGCGGAGTGGATGGGGCCGAAGGAGCTGCGCAAGACCGATCCCTTCATCCATTACGGCGTCGCCGCCGCCAAGCAGGCGTTGAAGGACTCCGGGATCGAGGTCACCGACGCCAACCGCGACCGCATCGGCATCCTGATCGGCTCGGGCATCGGCGGCATCGGCACGATCGACGAGCAGTGCGTCACCCTTCACACCAAGGGGGTCAAGCGCGTCTCGCCGTTCTTCGTGCCGGGCAGCATCATCAACATGATTTCCGGCTATCTGTCGATCGAGACCGGCATCACTGGCCCGAACCTGGCCGTCGTCACCGCCTGCACGACCGCGACGCACGCCATCGGCCTGGGTGGACGCCTGATCGCGAGCGGCGACGCCGAGATGTTTCTCGCCGGCGCCGGCGAAGCCGGCTCGGCTCCGGCGGGCATGGCCGGTTTCTGTGCCGCGCGCGCGCTGTCGCAGCGCAACGATGCGCCGGAGAAGGCGAGCCGGCCCTGGGACCGCGACCGCGACGGATTCGTGCTCGGCGACGGCGCGGGCGTGGTGATGCTCGAGGAATACGAGCACGCGATGAAGCGCGGCGCCAAGATCTACGGCGAGCTGATCGGCTTCGGCATGAGCGGCGATGCGTACCACATCACCGCGCCGTCCGAGAACGGCGGCGGCGCCATGCGGTGCATGAAGAACGCGCTGGCCGATGCCGGGTTGAACCCCTCCCAGGTGGACTACATCAATGCCCACGGCACCTCGACGCTCGTAGGCGACGTGGCGGAGACGCAGGCGGTCAAGACGCTGTTCGGCGAGCACGCCTACAAAGTGGCGGTGAGCTCCACCAAGTCGATGACCGGGCACTTGCTGGGCGCGGCCGGCGGCGTGGAGGCCATCTTCTGCGTGCTGGCGCTGCGCGACCAGGTCATCCCGCCGACGATCAACCTCGAAAACCCCGCCGAGGGGTGCGACCTCGACTACGTGCCCGGCCAGGCCCGCGAGCGGAAGATGGAAGTCGCGATCTCCAACTCGTTCGGTTTCGGCGGCACCAACGGCACCGTCGCGTTCCGCCGTCTGAAGTAAGGCGCGCCATGGTCCACCGCGCCACGCTCGCGGGACCGGCCGACCTTTTCGCCCTCCACCGGCTGGCGCCGGCCGAGTATCCGTTCCTGCTCCAGAGCGCCGCGGGCCACCCGCAGTCAGGCCGCTACGACATCCTGTTCGCGGCACCCGGCGAGTTCCTGCAGCAGCGCGACGGCGTGCTGGGCGGCTCGGCGGCGCAAGGGGCGTCCGATTTCTTCCGCCGCCTGTCCGAGTGGGCCATGCGCGAGGCGACCGCGGAGCCAAGCGAGCTTCCGTTCACCGGGGGCTGGTTCCTGCTGCTCGGCTACGAAGCCGCCGGCCGCATCGAGCCGCGGCTGCGCCTGCCGCGCTCGCCCCACGGGCTGCCGGACCTGTTGGCCGTGCGCTGCCGCGCGGCGATCGTGCGCGACCACCTGCGCGGCGAAACGCACCTGGTGTCCGAAAGCGATCCGGCGCTCGTCGAGCAGTTGCGCGCCGACCTTCGGCGGGCGGCGCAACAACCGGCCGCGGCGCCCGAGGGTGCGCTTGCAACCGCCATCCGCGAGGACGGCGAGGAGAGCTTCCTCGCCGGAGTCGAGCGCATCTTGCGCTACCTGCGTGATGGCGACGTGTTCCAGGTCAACCTGTCGCGCGCGTGGCAGGCCGATCTCATGCCGGGCGTGACTGCGGCCGATCTGTACGCGCGGCTGCTGCTGAGCAACCCGGCGCCGTTCGCCGGCATCGCCCAGTGGCAGGGCAGCGCCGTGCTGAGCTCCTCGCCGGAACGCCTGGTGGAGGTACATGGCCGCCAGGTGCAGACCCGGCCGATTGCCGGAACGCGCCCGCGCGGAGCCGACGCGGCTGCCGACCGCGCGCTGCAACAACAGTTGATCGCCAGTGCCAAGGAGCGCGCCGAGCACATCATGCTGATCGACCTGGAGCGCAACGATCTTGGGCGCGTCTGCGAGCCGGGGAGCGTCACCGTCAGCGAGCTGATGACGCTCGAGTCCTACGCGCACGTGCACCACATCGTCTCCAACGTGCAGGGCCGGTTGCGCAAGGGTGCCGGGCCGGGCGACGTGCTGCGCGCGGTGTTCCCGGGCGGCACGATCACCGGCTGCCCGAAAGTGCGCGCGATGGAGATCATCGCGGAACTGGAGCAGGTCGGGCGCGGCCCGTATACCGGCGCGATGGGCTACCTGGGACGCGACGGGCACATGGACCTCAACATCCTGATCCGTACGCTGGTCAGCGAGCCGGGCCGGGCCGCGCTGCGCGCCGGCGCCGGCATCGTCGCCGATTCCCAGCCGCAGGCGGAGCTTGCGGAAACCCGCGCCAAGGCCAGGGGCCTGCTGGAAGCGTTCGGTGTGTCCGCGGTTGCGGGGCGCACGCGGGAACCGGCGTGAGCGCGCTGCTCAACGGGCACGCGGCGCCGGAACTGGCGCAGCATCGGGGTCTGCACTACGGCGATGGCGTGTTTAGAACATGCTTGATATATGACTCGCAAGTTATTGATTTAGAAATGCAATGTGACGTCGTAAACTCGGATGCCGCGCGCCTGGGCATCGCGCCGGCGCCGGTGGCCGAACTGGCCCGCGAGGCCGTCCAGTTGGCCGGCGAGCAGCGGCGCGGTGTACTCAAGATCACATTGCTGCGCGTTGGGTCCGCGCGCGGCTACCGCCCGGACGGCGCGGGCACCGACCGGTTGGTGAGCAGCTATGGCCCGCCGGCGTTTCGCGCCGAGGCGTGGGAGCAGGGGGTAAGGACGTTTCGTTCAAGCCTTGCGCTGGCCACGCAGCCGGCGCTCGCCGGGATCAAGCACCTGAACCGGCTCGAGCAGGTGCTGGCGAGCCGCGACTGGGAGCAGGGAATGGACGAGGCGCTGCTGTCGGACGGTGCGGGACGCCCGGTCTGCGGAACGCGCACCAACCTGTTCTGGGTCCGCGGCGGCGCGCTGCACACGCCCGCGCTCGAACGTTGCGGCGTCGCCGGCCTGATGCGACGCAAGGTGATGGCGCTGGCCGCCGAACTGAATATCGCCACGCGCGTTGCGGATTTCTCGTGGAGCGACGCTGAAGGCGCCGACGAGATGTTCCTGACCAACAGCCTGATCGGGATCTGGCCGGTCGCCAACTGCGGATCGTGGGCGCGGCCGCCCGGTGCGGTGACGCGGCGCCTGGCCGACCGGCTGGGGCATCCGCGGCTGGTATCCGCATGAAGCGCGCGCTGCTACTGCTCGCAGGCCTGGCCTGTGCCTCCCTGGCGGGATGGGACATCTGGTCGCAGCTGCACGCGCCGCTGGTGCTGAACGAGCCGCGCGCCGTCGAAGTGCCGTACGGCGCGACGATGAACGGCTTGCTGCGCGACTTCGAGCGCAGCGGCGTGCTCACCTCGCCACGCCAGCGCGTCTACCTGTCCTGGCATGCGCGCCTGACCGGCCAGGCCGCGGCGCTGAAAGCCGGTGAATATTCGGTCGGCACCGGACTGCGCGCGCTCGAGCTGACGGCGCTGCTGGCCTCGGGACAGGTGGTGTTGCACGAGCTGACGCTGGTCGAAGGCTGGACGTTCGCCCAGGCCCTCGCCGCGGTGCACGCGCACCAGGCGATCGCGCGCGCCTTGCCCGACCATGGCGTCGCGGACCCGACGGCGCTGCTGATGCAGCAGCTCGGCGCGCCGGGCCAGCCCGCGGAAGGGCGCTTCTACCCGGACACCTACCGGTTCGCGCGCGGCACGACCGACGTGGAATTCCTGAGGCGCGCGTACCAGGCGATGGAGGGCGTGCTGGCGCAGGAATGGGCCGGGCGCTCGCCAGACCTGCCCTACGCCTCGCCCGACGAGGCGCTGATCATGGCGTCGATCGTCGAGCGCGAAACCGGGCTGGTCGACGAGCGGGGCGAGATCGCAGGGGTATTCGTCCGCCGCCTGCAGAAAAAGATGCGATTGCAGACCGACCCCTCGGTGATCTACGGTCTCGGTATCAAGTTCGACGGGAACCTGCGCAAGCGCGACCTGCTGGCGGATGGCCCATACAACACCTATACGCGCGCGGGGCTGCCGCCGACGCCGATCTGCCTGCCGGGACGCGCGGCGCTGCACGCCGCGATGCACCCTGCGGCCGGGAAAACCCTGTATTTTGTCGCGCGTGGCGATGGCAGCCACGTCTTCACCGAGACCTTCGCCGACCACGATGCCGCCGTGCGCAAGTACCAGCTGAGGCGCCGCCGATGACACGTCGGTACGGCCGCTCCGCGGCTGCGGGCGCGGGCCGGCTCATCGTGCTCGAAGGCGGGGAGGGCGCCGGCAAGTCGACGCATGCGGCGTTTGTGCGCGACTGGCTCGCCGGCCGCGGCCGCGCGGCGGTGCTGACGCGCGAGCCTGGCGGATCCCCCCTGGCCGAGGCGGTTCGCGACCTGGTGCTGCGCGACTGGGCCGAAGGCATCGACGCGCCGACCGAGCTGCTGCTGATGTTCGCTGCGCGCGCTGCGCACCTGCACGCCCTGATCCGGCCCGCGCTCGATGCGGGTCGCGACGTCATCTGCGACCGCTTCGTCGACGCGACCTACGCCTATCAGGGCGCCGGGCGGGGCATGCGTGCCGTCGACATCGACACGCTGACCGCGCTGGTGCTCAAGCGGCTGCGCCCGGACCTGGTGCTGGTGCTGGACGTGTCGCCGGCGACCGGCGCGAGCCGCGTGCGGCGGCGGGGCAGCGCCAATCGCTTCGACGCCGAAGCGCAGGCGTTCCAGGCGCGCGTGCGGAGGGCGTACCTGCGCCGGGCGGCCCGTGACCGCAGGCGTTACGCAGTGATCGACGCTTCGCGCGAGCCTGGCGCGGTGCAGGCCGACATCGTCCGTGCGCTCGAGCGCTTGAAGTGAACTGGTCACCCAAGCCCTGGCAGGAGGAGCGCTGGAACCAGGTGCGCGTGGCGCATGCCGGCGGCCGGCTCGCGCACGCGCTGCTGCTGGCTGGGCCGCGCGGCGCCGGCAAGGACCATTTTGCCGACGGGCTCGCGCGCTTCCTGTTATGCGAGGCCGCCGGCGCCAGGCCCTGCGGCCAGTGCCGCAGCTGCGTGCAGATCGCGGCCGGCACGCATCCGAACCTGATGCGCCTCGCGCCGGCCGAGGACAAGCGCGACATCGCGATCGACGACGTGCGCGACCTGCTGGACCGGCTGCACCTGTCGAGCCACTACGGGCAGGCGAAGATCGCGATCGTCTCGCCGGCCGATGCGCTGAATGCCAGCGGCGCGAATGCGCTGCTGAAAACCGTCGAGGAGCCGCCGCCGGCGACGCACATCCTGTTCGTCGCGGAGCGCTGGCGTGCACTGCCGGCGACCTTGCGCAGCCGCTGCCAGATCCTGCGCTTCGCTCGGCAGGGCGGGTGGGCGCCCGAAGTCGACGCCGGCGACTGGATCCGCGCGCTGGCCGACGCGTGCGAAGGCAAGATGCAGGCCCTGCGCATCGCCCAGGGGCTCAAGCGCGAGCCCGCCCAGCAGGCGCTCGAAACCTGGCTGCACACCGCGACCGGCTGGCTGCGCATGCTGGCGGTGCCCGGCAGGGGCGCGGCTGCGCCACGCGGGCTGACCGCGGAGGGCGCCAGCCGCCTGATCGACGACACGCTGGAGGCGCTGCGCGCGCTCGAGCGCAACGGCAATCCGACCCTGCTGGTGGAATCGATTATGATCAGGGCGTCGCAACGGGGGTAACGATGGCACGACCAGGCGGGGCACAACCCGGCATCCTGACGCTCAACATCAAGGACAAGAGCGCGCTTTACGTTTCGTACATGCCGTTCATCAAGAACGGCGGGTTGTTCATTCCAACTACGCGCGATTCCAAGCTCGGTGACGAGGTGTTCTTGCTGTTGACGCTGATGGACAGCACGGAACGCCTGCCGGTGGCGGGGAAGGTGGTCTGGGTCACGCCACGCGGCGCGCAGGGCAAGCGCCAGCAGGGCATCGGCGTGCAGTTCAGCCCGCAGGACGGCGGCACCACGCAGAAGAAGATCGAAGCCTATCTGGCCGGCGCGCTCGGCGCCGATCGCCCCACGCACACGATGTAGCAGCGCCTATCAGGCGCCGCCGGCCTCACACCTTGGCCGGGATGCCTTTCTCGAGGACGTAAGCCTCGAAACCCTTCTGGGTCAGCACGAACACCGCGACCGAGCTGCGCCGGCCGGTGTCGCAGCAGGCGATGTACGTCGTGGCCTGGTCCAGCGTATTGAGCTTCATGCGCATCAGGTACAGCGGCATGTTGATCGCGCCGGGCAGGGTGGCGTTCTGGAATTCGCTCGGCAGGCGCACGTCGAGCCACTTGGCCTTGCCGCTCTTGACCATCTTCTCGGCGTCGGCGAACGACAGCTTGCGGGCGAGGGGATCGTTCAGCAACTGGCGGAAGTCGTCCTTCGACAACCGCATCAGCTTGCCCTTCGTCAACATCGTGATGGTGGCGTTGCGCTTGGTATCCGAGATCAGTGCCTCTTCGCCGAAGCAGGAGCCGCTCTCGAGTTCGGCCAGCTTGACCGGCTTCTGGCCGGCGGCCTGTTCGCGGGTCACCATGCTGCGGCCTTCCATGATGACGTAGAAGTAGTCGCCGTCCTCGCCCTGGCGCACGATGACCATGCCGGGGTCGACCTTGAGCTCCTGCATCTTCATGAACATGCCCTGCAGGTTGGCGGGCGGCACCATCTGGAAGGTGCGCATCTGCAACAGCTTGCTCATCCAGTCGCCGCCACCGTCGGCTCCGCCTTCGTGCGACAGCTCGCCGACCTCGAAGGTGCCGGTCTGGTCCCAGGTCAGCATGACGTCCAGCAGGCTGGCGTCCACGCTCATGTAGCGGACCTCGGTCAGGCACTTGCCCGAGACCTTGCGCGGCGACTGGTGCGCCAAGCGGTGGAACGAATCCGGCGTGCCGCCGACGACCTTGCCGAGCTGTTTGCCGGAGGCATCCTCCAGCGAGACCTCGCCCTGCATCACGTACAGCGCTGCCTTGGCCTGTTCGCCGATCTTGAACAGGAAATCGCCGGCCTTGGCCTGGCCGACAGTGGCTTTCTTCGCGAGGTCCCGCTGGCTCTCCGCGCGCAGCGCGTTCAGCGGCACGTAGTTGGCGAAAGCAGCAAGATCGACCGCGCCCGAGGACATTCGGCAGTTCCTTGAATCTATTTGAGTGTTGGCCGGCGAAGATACCATACGCGCCCGATGCCTTGGCCGTGACTGCATGCCACCTCGCGGGACGGAGTGCTCGGTCACCGTGTGCCGAACCGAGGCCCGCCCATCCGTATATGTGCGCATTGTATATTATGTCAAGTACCCTCCAGGTGATTCTCTTCCTCGACGCGAGTGGCACGACGCCATTTCGTTGACGCTCCCCACCCCCGGTGCTATAACGCCCCGCTTCAAAACGAACCCGGCAGGTCCTGCTGGCGCCGTTGAGCCCGAATCGCGAGCGAAGATGACCAAACGCAAGAACAGCGGCAAGAAACCAGCCAGGAAACCCAGCGCTTTCCGGAAGCTTGCCGCCCGGGCCATGAAGCTGGTCAAAAAGAAGCCGGCGCCGAAGGCCAAGGCCAAGACCGCGCCGAAGCCCGCCCATTCGCGCCCGGCCGAAGCCGTACGCCTGGTCGCCAAGGTCAAGCCGCGCCCGATCGAGCGCAACGAGTTCGTCTCGGTCGGCGGCCGCACGCTGTCGGAGTCCGAGGTCCGCAAGATGCCGGAATCGGCCTACATGAACGACACGCAGATGGAGTTCTTCCGCGGCCGGCTGCTGCAGATGCGTTCGGAGGTCGTGGATCGCGAAGTCGACGTCAAGGAGCGCCTGCACCAGCGGGAAAGCTTCGCCGACCCGGCCGATCGCGCCACCGCCGAGGAAGAACACTGGCTCGACTTGCGGCTGCGCGAGCGCGAGTCGCTGCTGCTGCGCAAGATCGACGATGCGCTGCGCCGCATCCGCGACCGCGAGTACGGCTACTGCGAAGTGACCGGCGAGGCGATCGGCATCCCGCGCCTGCTGGCGCGGCCGACCGCGACGGTATGCGTCGACGTCAAAGGCCAGAACGAGCAGATCGAGTCGCAGTTCCGCGACCGCTGAGACCGGGCCTTCGGGTAAACTCGCGGCCCCGCGAACGGGTCGTTAGCTCAGTCGGTAGAGCAGCTGGCTTTTAACCAGTTGGTCGTTGGTTCGATTCCAACACGACCCACCATCCGCTAGCCCCGATACCGTGTCGGATCCGGCACGCCCGCGGCCTTGAATCCCTCGCGCCTCAGCCGGCACGAATCGCACTGCCCGCACGCCCTGCCCCGCGCGTCGGCCTGGTAGCACGAGACGGTCAGTGCGTAGTCCAGGCCGAGCCGGATGCCGCGGCGAATGATGCGCGCCTTGGTCCAGCGGATCAGCGGCGTGTGAATGCGAAACCCCTTGCCGCTTTCGACGCCGGCCTTGGTCGCCAGCCGCGACAGGCTCTGGAACGCACGGATGAACTCCGGCCGGCAGTCCGGATAGCCCGAGTAGTCCACCGCGTTGACGCCGATATAGATGTCCCGCGCGCCGATCGCCTCGCCCCAGCCCAGCGCCAGGGCCAGGAACAGCGTGTTGCGAGCCGGCACGTAGGTGGCCGGGATGCCGCGGCCCGGCCGCCGGGGTACCGCGATGCGGCGATCCGTCAGCGCCGATCCGCCGACCGGCGCCAGGTTCACGTCCACGACGAGGTGCTTGCGCACCTTGAAGTTCCGCGCGACGCGGCGCGCCGCGTTCAATTCGGCGGCGTGGCGCTGGCCGTAGGCCACCGACAGCGCGTACAGCTCGTACCCGCGCGCGCCGGCGATCGCCAGCGCCGTGGCCGAGTCGAGTCCGCCGGACAGCAGCACGACCGCTTTCGAGCGCCCCCGCCCTCCCCGCTTGGCCGTCATCGTCCCCGCTCGGTGCCCCACAGCACCTTGTGCAGCTGGATCTGGAATCGCACCGGCAGGCGATCCGCCACGATCCAGTCGGCCAGCTCGCGCGCCGGCAGCTGCTCGTAGCTGGGCGAGAACAGCACGGTGCAGCGCGCGGTCAGGTCGTGCTCGCGCACGATGCCGCGCGCCCAGTCGTAATCGGCGCGATCGCAGATCACGAACTTCACCTGGTCACGCTCCGTCAGCAGCGGCAGGTTCTCCCAGCGATTGCGGCCGGCCTCTTTCGAGCCGGGCGTCTTGAGGTCGACGATGCGAATCACGCGTGGATCCACGGCCGAGACGTCCATCGCGCCGCTGGTTTCGAGCGAGACGGTGTACCCCGCATCGCACAGCCGGTGCAGCAGCTCCAGGCAAGGTTTCTGCGCGAGCGGCTCGCCGCCGGTCACGCATACGTGGCCGACGCGGTGCGCGCGGGTCTCATCGAGCAGCTGGTCGACCGTGCGCCACTCGCCGCCGTGGAACGCGTACGCGGTGTCGCAGTACTGGCAGCGAAGCGGACAACCGGTCAGCCGGATGAATACTGTCGGCCAGCCGGCGAGCGAAGTCTCGCCCTGCAATGAAAGAAACACCTCGGTGATCTTGAGCCGCGCCGGCTCGGCGGCAGCGTGCGGCTGGCGCGCCGCGGTGCCCATCGGCTAGCGCGTCTGTTCCAGCCGCTGCCGCGCGAGCCCGGCGGCGCTGCTGTTCGGATGTTCGGCGACGACTTTCTGCCAGGTGGCGCGCGCCTCGCCTTTCTGGTTCTTCTCGGCCTGGCACAGCCCGACCTTGAACAGCGCATCGGGCGCCTTCGAGCTGTCGGGAAACTTCGAGAGCAGCGAGCGGAAGGTTGCCAACGCAGCGTCGTAGTCCTTCTTCACGTACTGGGATTCGCCCATCCAGTAGGTGGCGTTGTCGGCGTAGCGACCCTGCGGCCACCGGGCCAGCTGCGCGCGAAAGCCGGTGATCGCCTGTTCATACTTGCCGGCCTTCAACTGCTCGAACGTCGCGAGGTAGGCCACCTCTTCTTCCTGGGATGCGGGGGCCGGCGCGCCGCGGGGCGGCGATGGGCCGGCGCGGGCGGCGCCCTCGAGCTGGGCCAGGCGCTTGTCGAGGTCGTCGTACAGCAGCCGCAAGCGCTGCTCCGAGGTGTCGAAATCGAAGCGCAGCTTCTCGATGTCGCCGCGCAGCGAGCGCACTTCAGCCTCGAGCCTGGAGATGCTCTGGTTCTGGGAAGCGAACGACAGGTTGCTGACTTTCGCCTCCAGCGCCGCGAGGCGCTGCTCCAGTGACGGCCCGGCGCTGCCGCCGCCAATGCGCAGCGGGCCGCCGAATTCCTGGCACGCGACGAGCAGCACGGCGCCGAGCAGGACCGCCCGGCGCCCGTGCATGCTCGTGAATGCCAAGCCGATTACCGGAGCTCGACGCGGCGGTTCTGGTCCCAGGCCGCCTCGTCGTGGCCCTCCGCCACCGGCCGCTCCTCGCCGAAGCTCGACACGGACAGTTGGCGCTCGGAAGCGCCGCGCGCCGTCAGCGCCCGCAGCACCGCGTTGCCGCGACGCTCGCCGAGGCCGACGTTGTACTCGCGCGTACCGCGCTCGTCGCAATGGCCTTCCAGCCGCACTTTGGCATTCGGGTTCGCCGCGAGGTACGCGGCCCAGCCGTCGACCAGCGCCTGTCCGTCGCCGGCGAGTTCGCTGCTGTCGAACGCGAAGTAGATGACGCGCACGTTCGGCATCGAGGCAGTCGACGGCATCGCCGTCTCGCTGGTCGAGCCCGCGCTCGGGCCGCTGTAGGGCGCGGTCGTCGACGGATCGGCCGGTGGCGTCGTCTCCTCCGCCGGGCGGTTGCTGTCGCTCGCGCAGCCCGCCAGCGACAGCAGGGCGGCGGATGCCAGGACTTTCATGAGGGTGTTCATGGTGCTTGCTCCTTCTTGGGTTGGTTCGGTGCGGGGGTTCATCGGATCAGGGAGGACCACGTCGGTTCGCGCACATCTCCCGGCTGGCTCAGTCG